>JACMKG010000073.1 GCA_014380255.1 Prolixibacteraceae bacterium
CCTCCAACGACAATCATGATGGTTTTTGCATCCAGAAATACTTCGGCAGTCATCGTTGCTCCAACAGTTAGTCCAAGAAAAATAGTAGCGGTATTCAGTATTGAACCAGTTGCCGCTTCACTTAAACGAGCGACATTTACTCCAATTTCTTTTATTAGGTTACCGAAAAGCAACATTCCTAAAAGGGGAACTGCAGAAGGAACAAAAATTGAAATAATAATTCCCAATACGATAGGGAATGCAATTTTTACCGCCCGCAGGTTTTTAATCTTCAATTTGGAAGGATATTGCTTATCCATATCCTTCATGTGGATTAAAAGTTCTTTTTTTGAACAAGTCAACCGAACAACTAATGGAATGATTACTGGTACCAAAGCCATATAAGAATAGGCAGCAATAGCAATTGGACCTAGTAAATGAGGAGCCAGTTTAATGGTTGTATAAATGGCCGTTGGACCATCGGCACCGCCAATAATTCCAAGAGAAGCTGCTTCCTTAGCCGTAAAACCTAAGGCTATTGCTGCAATTAAGACAATAAAGATTCCTAACTGAGCGGAAGCACCAAAGAAAGCCAGCCTAAGATTACGTAACATCGGACCAAAATCGGTGAGTGCACCAATACCCATAAAGATAATGGGTGGTAAAAACCCGGTCTTAATTAATGCGTAATACAGGAAGTTCATGATACCATGATCAGTTGCTATTTCAAGTAAATTCTTAGTATGTCCATCACCCAGGTTGATGAAATCGGCCGATACAACGCCCATACCGCCTCCGGGAAGGTTTGCAAGAATAACGCCAAATGCAATGGGAACCAAAAGTAATGGTTCGTATTGTTTGCGAATGCCGAGATACAGCAGGAACGATCCGATAGCCAACATTAACAGATAACCAGGATTTGCAATAAAATCCTGGATAGCTGTCATTTTATAGAGATTTTCAAGAATACCCATCTGTAGCTATCTTATTTGATTTTAACCATTACATCATCTTCTTCAATCTCGGAACCTGTATTGCAACAGATTTCAACAACTACTCCTGATACGTCTGAACGAATAGCATTGAAGGTTTTCATTGCTTCGACATAACCGATAAGATCTCCCACTTTAATGGAGTCTCCTACTTTAATGGGCGTTTCAGAGCTTTCTTTGGTCAGGTAAAATTTACCTTCAAGGGGTGCTAGGATTTCTTTCACCTTTCCTTGAGGCGCTGAAGTCTCTACCGGTGCAACCGCAACAGGATTTGAAGCCACAGGACTTGCTGCTTTTGAATCTCCGTAATCGACAGATACCTGGAACCTTTCACCTTCAACATTTACAAACATGGTTGTAGGCATCAATACTGGAGCAGTGGTCGAATCATTTACCTTTGCTGGAGCAGTTCCTTCATTTATACCACCACCTTCAATCCGGCGTTTAGCCAAATCCTCTTCAAATGCTTTTTTGGCAGCACCTGATTTATAAGCGCGGTATTCCTGTGGATGCATGGCCAGTTCAAACAATTCTTCATCGTCTTTACCAGTATCCCATCCTTTTTCAATCATTTCCTTACGGAACGTATCCAATGCATTTGGATACAGATCCTGAGGATTACCTGTGTAGAAATCTTTTCCTGCTTCCTTAGCCAGTTTAACAATCTCAGGCGACAATTCTCCAGGAAGTCTTCCACCATTTCCAGTCAACATATCCCAGATATTATCGGCAATCATACTCCAGCGTTTTTCGCCTTTTTCGATTTGCATCACGTTCATCAGGGCTAGGTTTTTCACATACTGACTGTAAGGGGTAACCAGGGGTGGATAACCCAACATTGGCCAAATATATTCAACCTCGTTAAAAAGTTTAATCAGAAGATCATCCTGTGATAATTGAGGCTTGTTGTGTTTTACCATCCATTTGTTAAGGCTGGCCAGGTTATTCTCCAGATCAGACATCAGCGATCCCATCATGCCACCGGGTAATCCGGGGCCGATAAGCATGGAATTCATGTATCGGTTTTTAGGATCAATGTAGAAGCCCAAAAAGTCATCAATAAATTCCTGAGTTAAAGAGCGCACTTTCATGTATGCATCCATATTAATAGCAGGAACATCAAATCCGTCATCCTGAAGCATGGCATGGACGGCTAACAAATCGATATGACCTGTTCCCCATGAAAGAGGTTCCATAGCCACATCAATGTAATCAACCCCAGCGCGACATACCTCCAGGATCGTTGCCATAGCAAAACCAGGTCCTGAATGAGAGTGGTATTCCAATGGAATTTCAGGGTGCAATGCTTTGATCCCTTTAACAATCTTTCCTAACCATGCCGGACGTGCAATGCCAGCCATGTCTTTTAAACAGATTTCATCGGCTCCTCCTTTGATTAGTTCATCAGCCAATTTTACAAAGCTTTCAACCGTGTGTACTTTTGAATAAGTAAGGCTAAGGGTAGCCTGAGCAATCATTCCGCCTTCTTTGGCAAACTTTACCGAGTCCAGAATGTTCCGGGGATCATTAAGTCCGCAGAAAGAACGGGAGATATCAGTTCCCTGTTTTTTCTTTACTTTAAACATCAATTGACGTACATCAGCAGGAACAGGATTCATTCTGATTCCGTTTAAAGCTCGTTCCAGCATATGGGTCTGGATCCCAGCATCGTTGAATGGTTTAGTCCATTCGCGAACCGATTTATTAGGGTTTTCCCCAAACAACAGATTAATTTGCTCGAATCCACCACCATTGGTTTCAACCCGTGCAAAACATCCCATGTCCACAATATGTGGAGCTACCTTCACCAACTGATCAACACGTGGTACATACTTTCCAGATGATTGCCACATATCACGGTAAACCAATGAAAATTTAATCTTTCTTCCAGTCATAAGTCTCAATAGTCTTAATTCAATGATTTATTAGTATTAGTTTAATTTTAAAAAGGGAATTAGAAGTTCGTACAGCTATCTGATTAAATTTTCTTTACATCAGTAACCCGGCCAGTACCCTTTGTAACAATGTTAACGGCCGATACTATAGCAGCCAGTTTTTTAGGATTGATTTCTAATCCAGCAGTACTTGAGTTTTTAGATAGAGGTTTAATGTCTTCATCCATGTATTTATTTACAAACCGGATTATTAGATTTCCAATAATCACAACAATGGCTAAAATTATAAAAACTGATATCATCCCAACTCCCAATAATTCGAGAGCCACTCCCATTTCATTCATGATTTACAATATTAAGTTTAGAAAAAAAAAAACACTTCCCATATTAAACATTTGTGATGTAATGTTAATAATTTATATTTTTAACCTAAAGTAGTAAGTTTTAGATTTCAATTTCTTTTCAATTTCTTAACACTCGGATAACACAGCGAAAGCGATTATTTGAGTGTCACCTATAACAAAAAAGAGAGGGTGCCAAATTTTGGCACCCTCTCTTACTATTTTATATTTCCGATGTAGGACTCAAGCAATAGGTGTAGGACCACCAAAAGCCATGGGAGGCAGACCTGGATCATGCCCTCTTACATTCTTTATTGAGCCATTTACACTTTCAAATTTTTGAATGTTATCCTGCAGTGCCATCAATAACCGTTTGGCATGTTCAGGCGTCAGGATGATCCTTGATTTTACATTCGCTTTTGGAATGCCAGGCATAACCCGAATAAAATCAAGAACAAATTCTGAACTTGAATGTGTAATAACAGCAAGGTTGGAATATATCCCTTGTGCGATCTCCTCAGATAATTCGATCTGCAATTGGTTGCTATTCTTTGAGTCTTCCATACTTAGTCTCTTGTAATTCTTTCAGATTCCTTTGTTTCGCTCATTTTATCATACTCGTCTCTTGAGCCAACAATCAAATTCTTGTATTCTTTCAAGCCGGTACCTGCAGGTATGAGATGGCCGCAAATAACATTCTCTTTTAAGCCATCCAGATAATCTACTTTTCCATGAATTGCAGCTTCATTCAATACTTTGGTTGTTTCCTGGAATGATGCGGCTGACAACCAACTACGTGTTTGAAGCGAAGCCCTTGTAATCCCTTGAAGGATCTGGCTGGACGTTGCAGGAATGGCATCCCTTCCTTCAACCAGCTGCTTGTCGCGGCGGCGAAGTGTTGAGTTTTCATCCCTTAAACGACGGGAAGTAATAATCTGTCCCGGTTTCAAGCTATCAGAATCACCTGCCTCTATAACAACCTTCTTGTTATAAATCCAGTCATTTTCATGTAGGAATTCATGCTTGTCAACGATTTGCTTTTCAAGGAATCTGGTATCTCCCGGATCATCGATCTCAACTTTACGCATCATCTGGCGAATAATCACCTCGTAATGCTTGTCGTTGATTTTCACCCCCTGCATCCGGTATACATCCTGAACTTCATTCAAAATATATTCCTGAACTGCTGTTGGGCCTTTGATGGCCAGAATATCTGATGGAGTGATTGCACCGTCAGACAGTGGGATTCCAGCACGTATATAGTCATTTTCCTGAACAAGAATCTGACGTGATAATGGTACCAGGTAACGTTTAACTTCACCTGTTTTTGATGTTACCACGATTTCGCGGTTACCACGTTTGATCTTTCCAAGAGAAATTTCACCATCGATTTCAGAAACAATAGCAGGGTTTGAAGGATTTCTTGCTTCGAACAACTCAGTTACTCGGGGCAAACCTCCCGTGATATCACCGGCTTTACCGGCAGCACGTGGAATTTTCACCAACACAGCACCCGCTTCAACAACTTGTCCCTCTTCAACGGCCATGTGACCACCTACCGGTAAGTTATAAGTACGGATCGTGTCACCCTGTTCATCCAAAATCCTTAATGAAGGATTCTTTGTTTTATCCCTTGTTTCAATGATTACCTTTTCCTTGTATCCGGTTTGCTCATCGGATTCTTCACGGTAAGTTATGCCATCGATAACCTGTTCGAAAGAAACTTTTCCTTTGAACTCAGTAATGATAACACCGTTGTAAGGATCCCATTCACAAATACGCATTCCTTTTTTAACTTCCTGCCCATTTTCGATGAACAGTTTAGATCCATATGGAATACTATGAGTTGAAAGCTGAATTCTGGTATTTTTGTCGATGATACGCAATTCTGACAGACGGCTTACAACAATGTCGGTTTTAACACCTTCTTCATTGTAGGATCCTACAACACGCAGTTCATCGATTTCAGCGATACCATCGTATTTTGATTCGACAGCCGACTGAGTAGAGATGTTACCGGCGATACCCCCTACGTGGAATGTACGCAGAGTAAGCTGTGTTCCAGGCTCACCGATTGACTGAGCTGCAATAACACCTACAGCTTCACCACGCTGAACCATTGTGCTTCCTGCCAGGTTCAAACCATAACATTTGGCACAAACGCCAACCTTCGATTCACATGTCAATACTGAACGAATCTCAACTGATTCAATTGGTGATTCTTCAATTTTCCTTGCGATTTCGTCAGTAACGATTTCACCTGAACCAACAATCAATTCACCTGACAGCGGATTGAAAATATCATGAACAGTGGTACGTCCGATGATTCTTTCAACCAGCGAAGCTACGATTTCTTCGTTGTTCTTTATGGCAGAAGCAATCAGCCCGCGCAAAGTACCGCAATCCTCTTCCTGGATAATAACGTCCTGAGCGACGTCTACCAACCTACGGGTCAGGTAACCGGCGTCAGCCGTTTTAAGAGCCGTATCCGCCAAACCTTTACGAGCTCCGTGGGTTGAAATAAAGTATTCCAAAACCGACAGTCCTTCTTTAAAGTTCGCAAGAATAGGGTTTTCAATAATCTGAGAACCCGTTGATCCTGATTTCTGTGGTTTAGCCATCAAACC
>JACMKG010000429.1 GCA_014380255.1 Prolixibacteraceae bacterium
CCATCCCTTGTAGCATGTTTTTCTATTGATATTGATCCCCTGGCGGGGAAGGAGAGCGCTTACCTGGATTGATTCCCGTGTCTTTGGGTGCATGCTTATTCGCTACCTTTCTCAATCTTCCTTGCACTTTTTACAACGAATATCGCTATAAGTATCAGATTACCAAACAGACTATGGTTTTTCAGCAGACCCTAATTAACAAGTAATTTCTATAATACCCTATAGAAGGAAAGTATACCTGTTTCTAATAATAATACTAAAACATTTTTACACCTGTCTCCTATTATTCTTACGATCAATTAATTAAACTTTATGAGCCCAAAGTCACTATAGGCGCAATTAGTGTAACTTATTTATGAAATTGTGTAAAGGATTTCAGCTTATTATAATTGAATTTTGCAATATACCACCTTGATTTTAAGAACCCAAAAATAAAAGCCATGGCAACATTTTCCGATCCCAATATCCCATTAAAGTCCAGCAAAAAGATATTGATTGCACTTGATTATGCGCGTTCGGCACAGGAGGTGGCAGAAATGGGTTATTCGATAGCCAAAGCGATGAAAGCAGAGACTATTCTGCTGCATGTAATGGCAGATGTTGCCTATTACTCAACCCCGGGCTATATGCCTATAATAGGATTCAGCAATTTTAACCATGCTGACTTTCTTGAAATGATTGATGTGGAAGGACTCAAAAAGGCAGGCATGCATTTTATGGAACGCATGAAACATCACTTGGGCGATGATACGATTACTACATTGATTGAAGAAGGTGAAGTCGCCGATATTGTTATTAAAACGGCCATTCACATGAATGTTAATATTATTGTATTAGGCTCACGAAGCCGCAATTGGCTGGAAAAGGTCTTTATAGGAAGTACCGCTGTAAAAGTACTGGATCATTCTACAGTTCCTTTACTGATCATTCCGGTAAAAGAAGATAGCAATTCACAATAATTAATCCGGTTATCATGCATATTCTTGAACAACTTAGAAAATACTCGAAAGTAGTAGCTGATTCCAGCGACTTTGAATCGATAAGAAGGTTTAAGCCATTGGATTCAACAACGAACCCATCACTCATTTATATGGCCGCCCAGGACCATAAGTACGCGCATCTGATTGATGAAGCGTTAGCGTATGCCAAGCGCAGGACAACTGACAGAAAGAAACAAATAAGCCTGGCTGTAGATAAGCTTTTTATTAATTTCGGATTGGAAATCCTGAAGATTGTACCCGGCAGGGTATCTACTGAAGTAGATGCAAGAATGTCGTTTGATAATGAAGGAAGCGTAAAGAAAGCCCGTGAAGTGGTTGCCATGTATAAAGAAGCAGGGATTGACAGGGAAAGAATCCTTGTCAAAATTGCCTCTACCTGGGAAGGAATTAAGGCTGCGGAAACGCTCACCAAAGAAGGAATCCGTTGTAACATGACCCTTATGTTTTCTCTTCCCCAGGCCATTGCCTGCGCAGATGCCAAAGTTCAGCTCGTCTCTCCTTTTGTTGGGCGCATACTGGATTGGCATACAAAGAATCATTCGGAGCATAAGTTTATCCCTGAAGCAGAACCAGGTGTTCTATTGGTAAGGGACATCTATAACTATTATAAAAAGTTTGGCCATAAAACTGAAATCATGGCTGCAAGCTTCAGGAATGCAGGAGAAATTCTAGCTCTTGCAGGATGTGATTTACTGACTATCTCCCCGGCCTTGCTCAATGAACTAGAAAGAACGGAAGGGAATCTGGAAAGAAAACTAATTCCGGAGAAAGCACACGAAACGGATATCCAGAAATATGATATGGACCAGAAGAAGTTTCGATGGCTGATGAATGAAGATATCATGGCTTCAGAGAAACTGGCAGAGGGGATTAAAACCTTCAATGAAGACGTTGCAAAACTTGAAAGCCTGCTTCTTAGAAGATATGTTGCCAAATACGAAACATTATGAATCAACCATTGACTTCAGAAGAGTTAAGAAATATTGATGCTTACTGGAGAGCTGCCAATTACTTATCGGTAGGCCAGATTTATCTTTACGACAATCCACTGCTAAAAGAGCCTCTGAAAAAATCGCATGTTAAACCGGTCCTTCTCGGGCACTGGGGCACTGCACCGGGGCAAAACTTCATATATGTTCATCTTAACAGGGTTATAAAGAAATATGACCTTGACATGATTTATATCTCAGGACCCGGTCATGGTGGCCCGGCCATGGTGGCAAATACCTATCTGGAGGGAACTTACAGTGAAATATATCCCCACATTACCCAGGATGAGGAAGGATTGAAAAAGCTGTTCACTCAGTTTTCTTTTCCCGGAGGAATTCCCAGCCATGTTTCACCCGAATGCCCAGGTTCTATACATGAGGGTGGTGAATTGGGTTATTCTCTCAGCCACGCTTTCGGAGCAGTATTTGATAACCCATCCTTGATAGCAGCCTGTGTGATTGGCGATGGAGAAGCTGAAACAGGGCCACTGGCAACAGCATGGCATTCAAACAAGTTTCTAAATCCAGTTACCGATGGTGCTGTTTTGCCAATTCTTCATCTAAATGGATACAAAATAGCGAGCCCAACCATACTGGCACGCATTACTAAAGTGGAACTCGAACAATTGATGCTAGGCAATGGGTGGACACCATACTACGTTGAAGGTGATCATCATGAAACGATGCATCAGCAAATGGCGGAGGTGATGGATAAAGCGATCAAACACATCCGCAGCATCCAGAGCAATGCAAGGGAACAGCATGACAAAATACGCCCTCGCTGGCCAATGATTGTATTACGATCACCGAAAGGCTGGACAGGGCCTAAAATAGTCGATGGCAAACCAGTGGAAGATTCATTTCGCTCTCACCAGGTACCTCTTCTGGTGAATGATAGTCATCCCGATCATTTTGCCCTGTTGGAAGATTGGCTCAAAAGTTATAAGCCACACGAATTATTTGATGCCAAAGGGCATCTGATGCCTGAACTTGCAGAGCTGGCCCCGAAAGGCAATAGTAGAATGGGAGCCAATCCGAATGCCAATGGTGGGTTACTGCTTAAAGATCTTAACCTACCCGATTTTCGAAAGTTTGCAGTAGATGTACCCTCCCCTGGATCCGTTCAGGCTGCTGATACCCATGAACTGGGCGAATTTCTAAGAGAAGTAATCACCTTGAATAAAGAACAGCGCAATTTCAGGATATTTGGTCCTGATGAAACATTATCCAATCGACTGAATGCTGTTTTCGAAGTAACCAACAGAAAATGGGAAGCAGGCATAGAAAAAAACGATGAATTCCTTGCCACCGAGGGACGGGTAATCGAGATGCTAAGCGAACATCAGTGTGAAGGTTGGCTTGAAGGATATCTTCTTACCGGACGACATGGCATATTTAATAGCTACGAGGCTTTTATACACATTATCGACTCCATGTTCAACCAACATGCCAAGTGGCTTAAAGTAACGGCTGAATTGCCCTGGAGAAGAAAAATAGCCTCTCTCAATTATTTGCTTGCCTCACATGTATGGCAACAGGCTCATAATGGCTTTACACATCAGGATCCGGGCTTCATTGATCATGTGGTAAACAAGAAATCGTCCATTGTACGCGTATATCTTCCACCTGATGCCAACTGCCTCCTGTCGGTATGGGATCATTGCCTGAGAAGCAGGCACTATGTCAATGTTGTTATTGCAGGGAAATATCTGGCCCCTCAATGGCTGACCATGGATGAAGCCATCGAACATTGCACCCAGGGAATAGGAGTCTGGCAATGGGCAAGTAATGACAACGGGCAGGAACCTGATGTGGTGATGACCTGCTGCGGGGATGTCCCTACGCTTGAAACCCTGGCCGCTGTGTCTATTCTGCGCGAACATCTGCCTGAACTGAAGATCCGGGTAATCAACATTGTCGACCTGATGAAACTACAACCTCATACAGAACATCCGCATGGGCTGACAGATGATGAATTCGATGCTTTGTTTACAAAAGACAAACCCATCGTTTTTGCCTTCCACGGGTACCCTTGGCTGATACACCGAATGACCTACAGGCGAACCAACCATGAAAACATTCATGTGCGGGGATATAAGGAAGAGGGTACCATTACGACCACCTTCGACATGGTGGTGTTAAACGATCTGGATAGGTATCACCTGGTACAGGATGTTATTACCAGGCTGCAAAAACCTGTTCCTAAAGGCGAAGAGCTGAAATTGTGGGCAAAGAATAAACTTAACGAACACAAGCAATATATCTACCAATATGGACAAGATATGCCTGAGATTCAGAACTGGAAATGGAATATTAAACAATGAATCTAAAACTATGCACATCGCATAACAATGCAAACTAAACCCGTGAAGGGATTGATCCCCTTCGCATAAAATCATATAAAATGAAATACTATATCAGTAAAAGCATTAACACCAACTTTGAAACAGCTGTTGAAAAGGTGAAAGAATCATTAAAAATGGAAGGGTTTGGTGTCTTGAGTGAAATCGATATTCATGAAAAACTGAAAGAGAAATTGAATGTTGACTTCAGGAAATACAAGATTCTGGGTGCCTGTAATCCATCTTACGCTTACAAGGCACTTCAAAGTGAAGACAAGATCGGCACTATGCTTCCTTGCAGTGTGATTGTACAAGAACGTGGCATGGATGACATAGAAGTTGCAGCGGTCGACCCCGTAGCCTCCATGATGGCTATTGAAAATCCTGACCTGGCTGGTATTGCATTAGAAGTAAAAGAAAAGCTCGAAAAGGTTATTGCAACTTTGTAGAGATCAGGTTATTTATTTAACCAACTACAAAAACATACGCTAAAACGAACAGCATTTGATTTAAAACAGTAGGTTTTCCAGCATTCTGATGGTTGGTTCATATAATGCGTAATTAATGTAACATATTTTCAAAAATGTGTAAAGCTTTTATTGCCGAAGACCTTCATCTTTACAATCTAAATATTTATTAACTATTAAAATTAAACGTCATGGGAAATTTACTCTATGCCATTGCGGTCATTCTGATCATTATTTGGGCTTTAGGTTTTTTTGCATACAATGTTGGCAGTGTGATCCACATCCTTCTTGTAATTGCAATCG
>JACMKG010000430.1 GCA_014380255.1 Prolixibacteraceae bacterium
TCAAACATGCGGATGGCACTGCTCCAGCGGTTGATTCGTTCAAGATTGGAAGCATCGGATGAAATGTTGGAAATCGAAGAAATATGTTCTCCCAGATTAGCCGAAGACTCTGTATCATTGCGCTCCAGGTACATGAGCAATTGGGTTTGGAAAACAAAGAGCAATGAAACGGCTACCAAAAATGAAATAAAAAGGGGCATGAACCGGATTCGCAGACGCATGATGACCCAAACTCCAAAAGTAGCCATCATACTCACCCATGCTGCCCTGGTATAGGATAAAATAAGTCCTGCCAGTAATATTCCCAAGGCGATACGTATGAATATTTTGGTTTTTGGTGAATAAATAGAAGTAAATGAAAAACCAAATAAAAAAGGAAGGTACATGGCAATCACTGCTCCGTAAGAAGTGTGGTCGTTGTAAAACGGATTAACCACATAATGTGCAGCTTCTTTATTCCAAAGTCCATGCCCGTAAAGTCGATAGACGGAATAGAATATTACGATTATCAAAGAGATGGTATAGAGCCAAACATATTTCTCCATCGTCTTTGATGATTCAAATAATTTAACTGCAATCAGGTAAAAGCCTACGATAAACCAAATACGTGCCAGTAAAAATTTAAATGATACCAGGGGCATTGTGCTGGTAATGCTTGTTACCAGTATCCAGAATAAGCTAAAATAAATGCTGATGGTAACAGGATGCCGCATGATGTCCCTGTCAAACTTACCCTCAGCACAGTATTTCATGATAAATATGAACAGTATTCCTACAAGCAAAGGCTCGGTGGGTAGAAACATGTTAAAAGATAACTCTGGCATTATCTGTGAAAGAGGTAACGAGAGGGGTGTTAAAAGCACCACCAGGTAAAGGAGTTTATCAAACGAATAGATGGCCATGATGATAATTACCAACGCAATGGGTAAGGCATTGATTATCATCGAATCTTTGTCGACAATAAAATAGGCATTCAACAAAATAAAGAATGTTGAAATGAGGTAAAAAAGAACTATTTTACTCCTGGCCTGGAACACTTTTTGGACGTTTTATGTTTTCAATCAGTAAAACTGCCAGCACTGCCATAAACAAGGCGGCAAAAGTTGAAAGCATAACGATTAACGCACGCGAAGGATATGCTTTCTTATCGGCAGGAACAGGATTTTGTACTCTTTGTCCATACGTAATATTCTTGGTAGCATTGCTTATAGCATCATCCAGTGCCTTTTTGATTTCATTTCTTTGAATAAGTAAAAACTCTTTTTGTTCGTTAAGGAGCACAAATTCACCCCCTTTGTCGGCCAGGTTATTTAACCATGTTTCAATTTCTTTTCCCCCGGGCGTATTTATTCTTTGTTCAGCCAAGACCTTTACCATTCCTTTCGTAATCTCTTCGGCCTGCGTTTTGTAATCTACAATTCGGTACTCTCTGCGGATAAAGTCTAGCCTTTCTTCCAACGAATCAATCTCATGGCTAAGTTTGGCATAGTCCTGTTTGGTGATTTTTACTACTTCTTCATATTTGATGCGGTGCATCGTGCGTATTTTATCATCAAGATAGGCAATAATGGAGTCACACATTGCACTTGCCCTTTTCGGATCAATATCCAGTACCTGAATTTCGATGGTTTCAAAGTCTGTTTTTCTAAAACTGATATTGTCATTAAATTCAGCCAATATATAAGTCATGTACAAGGGGTCATCTTTGCTGATCTTATAAATTTCACTCAGGTTGAATGCATCAATAACGCGTTGTTTAATTTCCAGGGAACTGATTATCTCAAGTAACTGCTCACTTTTTGATTCCTCACTGAAAACATAGATGTTGTTACTCGGATATATCCTGGCAGTCGATTTAAACTTCGGCTTTATAAAAGTGGCAGAAGA
>JACMKG010000074.1 GCA_014380255.1 Prolixibacteraceae bacterium
ATCGACCATAAACAGATGACCATCCGAGGCATTCATCATCGGGTTGCCAAAGGGTGGATAGGCAAAGTAATACAGGGTGAGTAAAAATGCTCCGGCCAGTGCGGCATAGCGGCTGAATAAACCAATAAAAAGCGCCAGCCCGATTAGCAGCAGCCCGTACATGTTTAGCATATCCGTTGCCCGTAAAAGAGCCGGTGAACTGGCAATCCAATGGTAGAATCCGGAGAGAAAGCCAGAGGTGTTGAGTAGAAATGCGGAGGCTGTCCAGTTTCCCTGAACAATTTTGGTGATCCCTTCAAATAGGAAATGCCAGCCTATGGCCACCCTGAGTATGGTAATAAAAAGACGGCGATAAAATTTTTGGTCGGTGGTTGTCATGAGCTTACTGTTGGTTTGTCATTAATACAAAACATTCCTAATGGGCATTTTGTATCCCAATTGAAATCTGGCGGTTAAGTTGATTAAAAATTCATTAACTACCATACCTTCAGGTTTGTTTTAAAACATATAATTTTCAAAGGTTGTGGGCTACATCAAGGGCAATCCAACCAAGAACAAAGGTGTTTGATGGCCGATTTTAAGCTCACCATTTTCTTGCGGGCGCAGGAAGTAAGTCAGTTGCTTTCGAATGTTCGTGTGCAGACAATTCAGATACTATCAAATGGAGTTTTGGATGTCTAATCCGCGTATTTGGTGGCCTCCAGGTATTTGATTACATAGCGTATTTCCGAAAAAGTATAGCTTTCACCCAGGACATTCCGGATATCCATTATTAGCCTTGTCTTGTTTTTCTCCACATAGTCCACAATTGTTTTTACTTTGGCAGGTTCAACAAATTGGCTTATTTCCAATTTCCCCAAACCCACATAATGGGCCAGATGCCCTTCTATTGTGTTGATGGCAAAATTCCTTTCCTTAGCTATTTCAGCAATCGTGCGGCCTCTTTTGAACAATTCATAGCTTAACTGTTTGGTATCCATCCCGGCTTTTTCTGCTTCACTTTCGGCTCCTAAAGGGATGTCCATGCCTTTTTTTCTGCGGTAAGCAATTACCAACTCCATTATTTCTTTCCCGAACTGCTGCAGTCTGGTTCCCCCCATTCCCTTCACTGATTTTAACTCTACCCTTGATACAGGCAGGCTTTGTGCAATTTCCAGCATGGTATCCTGGGGAAGTACACGCCTTAGTTCCACATTCAGTAGCTCTGATTTCTCATCCCTCCACTTCTTCAGTGTCATATAAAAATCCGGATGCATGGCAAAGGTCGACGAGGTGGTTGATGCTTTGGACTTATAGTTTATTTCAGGTAGTTCAATGGCAGCCTTTGATTTTGTTTCAAGGAAGGTCTTAATGTTAAACCCTTTGCTGCAAAGCTCCAGGCAGGTTTTCTTAACATGGATTTCCTTGCGCAGTTTGTCCATGCTATCGCCAAAACTTTTCCGGATGGCTTTGTTGTCAGTTTCCAGGGTTGCCTCTAAAAAAGGTTGGGCAATGACCTGATCCAGTTTTGAAGTAAAATATTCCGATGCTTTTTTTACCCTTTCCTGCAACTGTTGGTTTTCTTCTGCATTTGCCGAGGAGGGAATTATTTGTCTTAGCTGGTTGTCAAATTTTACCCCTACCTCAATCAGTTCTGTTTGCAGGGGCGAAGCAATCTCCAGTAAGCGTGTCTTAAGTGTTCCTAGCAATTGCGCCGAATGTTCTTCCCACAGTTTCAATAAATACTGAATCTGCCAGAGGAACGGTTTAAAATCAAATAGCTCTGTTAATAATTGCTGTACATATTCCCTGCGCGATCGCTCCAGCTCAGCAGGTCCGGGTTGCTTGCGTTCCACTTCATCGGTGAACTCAATGACGGTGGTGTCGTTTTTAACGCTATGGGAGCCAATCGTTGAGCTTAGTACCAACCCATCCAGTGTTTTACAACGGCTCAGTGCTACATATACCTGCCCATGGGCAAACGAGGCGCGTGCATCTATGATAGCCTTTTCAAAGGTAAGGCCCTGGCTTTTATGAATGGTAATGGCCCAGGCCAGCTTAAGTGGAAACTGGGTGAAGGTGCCGATCACCTGCTCTTCGATTTCCTGGGTCGTTTCATTGAGCGTGTATTTGGCATTTTGCCATTCCAATTTCTCCACCTCGATGGAATCCTCGTCTCCCGGGCATTGTACTTCGATTTCATCTCCATCGATACGAATGATTTTGCCTATTTTGCCGTTGAAGAATCGTTTCTCAGGCGACAGGTCATTTTTGACGAACATCACCTGGGCACCTACTTTTAATTCCAGGTCCATATCCGTAGGGTATGAATACTCGGGAAACTCTCCGCTAACACCGGCTGTATAACGGTAGCATTTAGTCTTCAGCTGGCTTAATTTCGCTTCATTGATCTGCTGCGACTGGTAGTTGTGCGTGGTCAGGGTGATATAACCTTCCTTTTCCTCGGGATTAAAGCCCGGTATGTATCGTTTGTTTAATTCCTGCAGGGTGTCAATATCCATTCTGTTCTCGCGTACTTTGTTCAGCAAGTCAATAAACTGCTTGTCATTCTGGCGGAAGATATGCTTGAGCTCTATGCCTGTGAACTTCGATTTTTTCAAGGCCAGGCTGCTGAAGAAATAACAGGTTTCATAATACGGCTTCAGGATGTTCCATTCCTCATCCTTTACGATGGGAGCCAACTGTTGTAAGTCGCCAATCATTAATAGCTGCACGCCTCCAAAAGGCTTGTAACGGTTCTTGTACCGGCGCAGAACTTCATCAATGGCATCCAGAACATCGGCCCTAACCATGGATATCTCATCAATGACCAGCAAATCCAGGCTTCGGATAATGTTTATCTTTTCCTTGCTAAAGCGTTTGATGCCAGCTGCCCCATTCCCGTTTTCAGGAACGGCAACCGATCTTACCTGATCTGAATGATAAGGTATCAGGGGGCCAAACGAGAGTTGAAAAAAGGAATGAATAGTAACACCCCCGGCATTGATAGCTGCCACACCCGTAGGTGCCACTACGACCATTCGCTTGGGAGATTTTTCTTTCAGGTTACGCAGAAAAGTTGTTTTCCCGGTTCCCGCTTTGCCTGTCAGGAATATATTCTGATTGGTATACTGCAGAAAATCAAATGCAAGTTCCAATTGCGGGTTGGTCTGGTGTTCCATGATATTGGTGGGTTATACTTTACAAGCTATTTTAACTGATTTCTTAATCTGTTCTGGCGCTGTTTATTATCGAATAACGTAATTAAACGTATTTCCTGGTGTATTATTTGATAATAAATGGATGTTTGTCTGGATAAAACACATTTTCTGATGTTTGTTGGCGAATGGATGATCGGGAATAAAGTAGGATTTCGATGAATCAAATGAAGTTTCTTTTCAAGACGCTTTACGAATTGTTTTAATTCCTTCTCTGTCCAATTGGTTTCAAGATAATTGATAATTGTCTTTAAATTTTTCAATGCTTCGTCTGACCAGGTAATCTTATAGATATTTTCCATAAAGCTTACGGGCTGAATCATGCGGATGAGTGTTCCCTTCTTCAAAATCTTTCAGTCCCTGGTTAATGGATTCCAGTTCTTCCTGTATCAAATCAGTAGATTCTACTTCTGCTTTATCCTCTTCATTCTCTTTATTTGTTGAATCATCAAACAATATCATTACCCGAACATTTTTCTCCCCAGCATTACGAAGTTCTGATTGTAACCTCTTAGGAATTAAAATCCGATTTTTGCTCAGTTTTGATTTAAATTCTATTGCTTTCATGAATTCTGTCTTTATGCAAAGATATAGAATAACAATCAGATAAAAAGTGATTCTTCTTGGGAATGTCTCCATTAAAACTTTTTAGCCCGTAAAATTACTTGCTAAGCTTAAGTATTGATTACAAACAAAACAGCAGCCCTGAGAGATCTCCCAGGCTGCTGCATTTGCTGTTTAATTTATAAAAGAAATGCCCTTTGAACGGGCGAATCTTATTTAATTGATCACCGAAAGCTCCCTTTCTTTTTCTTCTGCCACCTTCACTTTGGGCGCTTTTAATACCCCTACCAGCAATGTGGCGATAACCAGAAATACTCCGGCTACGATATAGCCGTTGCTGTAAGCTCCCGTTTGATCGGCTACCATTCCACCCAGTATAGGGCCAATGACTCCGGCTACTCCCCAGCCGGTAAAGATTAATCCGTAGTTGACCCCCAGGTTTTTCATGCCGAAGAATTCTGCAGTGGTAGTGGGGAAAAGTGAAAAGACTGCTCCGTAGGCCAGTCCGGCAACTGCCGAACCTATCACAAGCGTTGGAATAGAGGTGTAAAACATGAACAGGAACATATTTACCGCCTGGACCATAAAAACAATCATCATGGCCCTGGTCCTGCCCACTTTATCTGATAAAACGCCTGCTCCAAGTCGCCCTCCCGCGTTGAACAGCGAAAGAATAACGACAAGCATAAAGCCGGCGGTTTTCCAGTTGGCCTGTATCACAGCAATGCTTGGCAGGTGGGCAATAAGCATCAGCCCTGCGGTGGCTGCCAGTAAATACATGATCCACAGTAAATAAAACTGAGGAGTTTCAAGAACCTGATTCCAGGAGAAATCATTATTTTTGGATGCAGAAACAGGTTGATTGCTAACTATTTTTAAAGCAACGGCCTCCTTGGGATTTTTCAGAAACAGGGCCAGCATAACGGTTACTACCGTTGCAAAAACACCTAAAATAATAAAGGTATTGCTGATTCCATAGTTGCTTAACAGGTTGGCAGTGATAGGGGTGATGTACACCGGTGAAAGGCCCACACCTGCAACTACGATCCCTGCAATCATTCCTTTTTTGGAGGACTCAAACCATTTCATGGCACAGGGCGTAGCAGCCGAATAACCCAGTCCGATACCCATCGAGCCGATAACCCCGAATGTTAAAACCATCATCATCTGGCTTTTGGCAAATCCTGAAGCGATTAATCCTGCTCCCAGGATGAACCCTGCCAGGATCGTAACTACCCGGGGCCCATATTTATCTTGTGCACGTCCGGCAAAAATCATGGTAACGGCAAAGACGGCTGCCGATACGGTAAATGGGAGTGTTGCTTCTGTATTGGTCCATCCCCAGTCATTGACAAGCGCTTTTTTGATGACGCCCCACGAATACAGAACACCCATGATCAGGTTAATGCCCAATGCGGCAAAGGTGATGATCCAACCTTGTTTGTTAGTAGATTTGTTCATTTCATTTAAGAGATTATTGGGTTCTTAAAATAATGTATAAATATTCAATTCTGCTAATTTTAAGAGACTAAAAATTATATTTGAAATATATTGGGCTTAAACGGTTGTTATTTGTAAGGAAAAAGGTCGTTAAGCTTGAAATTGCAGCTTTCGTGTTTTGAAATTTACAGGATTTTATTTCATAATGAAGACCTGAAAATGCAAGGATGGAGCCTGGGTGCTGAAACCTGTTTTTCCAGATATTCTGACTCTTTTGCCCTGTGCCACTTGAAAGTTAATTACCTTGAAGGCTCTTTTGCAGTAAAAGTTCGCTTATTTTCTTTTCATAACTTGTTTTTCTAATGTAATTTTAGCCCGGTTTTAATCCAAAAACGAATCGTATGCTTGAAAAAGGATTTTTGAAAAATAACCCGGATGAAAAAAATAAGCACCATCAGGTAGCTTCTCTCGTTAGCCGTATCTTGTTATATCTGGGAGCACTTGTGCTAATTATATCGTTTGGGTACCTGCTTATTAATATGGATCAGGCTGATAAATTGATTGCCATGATGTTGCCTTTTCTGGTTGCAGGATTAGGCCTTATTTTTGTAAGCCAGTTTATTAAACGCGCCTACAGTAAGCTTCGAAGGTAATCGTCTTTTCTATTGTTGGGGAAATAGGATAAATCCTAAAGGTTTTATTCTGAATAAAATATGTGTTAAACTTACCAACCAGGCCGGCTTTTGCTCGGTGTGTACTTAAATTGCCGGGTAACCCATCTGAAGTGCTTTTTGGGTGGGCCGATAAGCAAGCAAAAGCTTGTAAAGTATGGGAACGGCTAAACGTAATGATCTGCCTGAAATTGAAACGACCTTTTGTACGATGATCTGTTAGCTGTCTACATAGCTTTCATATTCCTTAATTTTTGCTTCCAGTCGGCTTGCCAAAAAAGCATTGCCTTCTCTCAGTTCCTTTAAAATGGTTTTTGATTCTGTATGATATTCAATCTTTTTCTCTTTATTCCAATTCAATGGAGGGGCCTGAAGATTGGTTATCCGGTCGGCAAGTTTTATGGCCCAAATTTCCGAAGGTAATTCCTTTATTCGGGCCAGAGTGTCGGGCATCTGTTCTTCTTTGGGCAATTCACTGTTTTTGGTCAGGGAAGAAACCGCTTGGGCTACTCTCAATCCAAATTTGTTTTCTATTTCACTAAATTCGGTTGCAGTATCTTCAATCGTGTCGTGAAGCAGGGCAACAGGCACGGCAAAATCCAGGTTGAAAT
>JACMKG010000075.1 GCA_014380255.1 Prolixibacteraceae bacterium
GAATCAAAATAAGAGACTTAAATGAAAAGAATTAGATTCGGTTTAATTGTGGGTGCTACTATGGAGGGGGTGAGTTGGTTATAAATTGTAACCAACTAAAAATTTAATATTATGATGGTGAAAGTTTATAAAATAGATGTGACTGATTCTGAACAGCTATTCCGTCTGATTCAAAGCATTCCATCCTCCAAAGCAGAACCCTTTAAATTTTTCATGCACTGTTCCATGATGGGCAAAAGAGGATATTTCATCGCGTAACTTGGTTATAGTGTTAAGGTTGGGAACGACAATTAACTCAGAAGATGATTTAAACAATCAAATAAATTTGTATTTTTGTAACATGTGCAAAGAGAAATTGATAACAGGTGTTAAAGTTACTCAGCAGATGAGTAAAGCCAGGGCAATCTTGAAAAATCAAGTAATACCCCAGGAAGAACTGTTTCAACAAAGAAAAGAAAGCGGAAGATTGAGCCCTGAACTAATGAGCGCAATAAAAAAGAATGCCTGATTTAATTATCATTGCAGGATGTAATGGTGCAGGGAAATCGACTTTTGCTTCAACGTTTCTCCCTGATGGTTTAGTTTCATTTGATTACGATAAGTTATTTCTAAAATATTACAATGAGTTACCTGATAGTGAGTTTCGGGAGCAATTTGCAAAAGACAAAACAACCAAGGCGTTTCAACAGGCAATCAACAATTCTTTAATTGCTAAATCTGATTTTTGCTACGAGACCAATTTTGACACCTATCCGCTTTATTGGGCTGAGAAATTTAAAGCTGAAGGGTTTGCCATTAACCTAATCTTTTTTTGTATAGATAACCAGGAAATTGCAAGGCATAGGGTTTTGGTTAGGACAGAATTTAAAGGGCATTTCGTTGATAATAAAACAATTGATTTAAAGTGGAAAGCAGGATATAAAAACTTAAATAAGTATTATCCATTTTTTGACAATATTCTTTTTGTTGATAACTCAACTCCTAATGATATTTATACAAATATCCTTCAAATTGAGCGTGGCGAAATAGTACTAATGACGGATAAGATACCCGAATATTTCAGTAGGAGATTACCTAAAATCTACGATCTTATTAAAAACGTTTAATTCACTCTTGCTAATTGAATAGTTGGTTTTTTCAATAACACATGATATTATGCATGTGACTACCTAACGTCTGACCCTAAAAGAAAAGATCCTCTGTCAATCTTTCGATTGTCAGAGGATCTTCCTCTATTATGAAGGTCGTGATTATACAACCTTACAATTAATCTACCCGTTTAACAGAACCTGATCCTGTGATGCCCTGATCGACCAATGGTTCGCCTTTGTAAGTCACATTGCCTGAACCTACCAAACGGATGTACAGGTTCTTTTTGGCATCAATACTTGCATTGCCTGATCCTGACAGCTTTATAGAAACATCATTGGCACTGAAGTCCAAGGCTTTAAAATTTCCGCTGCCTGACATGGCAACGCTTAAATCCTGAGCAGGGGTTTTCCCGGCCAGGATGATGTTTCCTGAACCTGAAATAGAATTGGTTACCCGCTCGGCCGTTAACTCGGAAAGGTTGATGTTCCCACTTCCGCTGACCGAAAGTTCAATAGATTTGGTTTTAATAGCATCTTCAGCAACGATATCTCCCGATCCGGAAATGGCTAATCCATTGATCTGAGGAGTGGTGATGTAGATTGTAATTTCACCCGGGCGGAAATCATTGTGAAACAGGTTTTTGGTGGGGAAACGGACAATCAGTTTACCATCTTTAACTTCTGTAACTATTTGCTCCAGGGTAGAGGCCTTTGCTACAATCTCGAGGTTTTGTTTATTCCCTTGCTCCAGGTGAATATTAGCGTGTATACGAAGGGAAATTTCGGTAAAAGGCTGAACCGAACGCGTTTCTTCGTCAGCCTGAACGCTGATACCTGTTAAAAGCAAGGTAAATAAAAAGAATGCGGTTGTTAATTTTGTCTTCATGCTCATGATATAAAATGAATAATTGTGTTCTCTAGTAACGTATCTATGGACGCCAAATTATCGGTGAAGTTGCACGGATGGGAGAAAAATGTTGAATGTTGAATTGTAAATGTTGAATGTTAGATGGATAGATGGTTGAAAGTTAGATGTTTAAATGGTTGTAATGGCTCGTATGCATAGCGAAAAATCGTAAATTGTAAATCGTCAAATTGTAAATTGCTTCCATGTTCGGTTTCTTCATTCAACATTTACCATTCAACATTCAACATCTCTTCTATTTACTCTTCATCCAAATCCAGCAGTCCTTCAGCAATGCGAAGTTCTATTTCACGCAAGTCTTCATCGATGTTTACGATCAGCTCTTCATTCAAAGGTATCAATACCTCTTTGCCCCGATAGTCAACCTGAAGCAGCAGGTTACCGGCATAGTCATGTACTTCCTTTATTTCACCAATAAGTCCCATATCTTCTCCCAGCAACTGATAGCCAACCAGAGTGTGGGGGCTCATTTCGTCCTCAAATTCCACTACATCCTCCTTATTGACAAAAACAGATTTGCCGCACAGATCTTTGGCCTTGGTGTCCGAGTCAATCCATTCCAGGCGGGTGATTACCGATTCCGAGGATTTAAACCGAAGTCCTTCTTCAGCAATAAAAAAAGGAACCAGCAGGTTGTCGATTTCCAGGAACAGGGCCGGATACTCTTCGAGCGTTTCATAATATTCTTCCTGGAAGCGGATAACCAGTTCCCCGCTGATGCCATGTGGCTTATGCACATAGCCTATTTTCACGCAATTGCTTTTGGGTATTGTTTCCATAGGTGTAAAAATAGAAAAA
>JACMKG010000076.1 GCA_014380255.1 Prolixibacteraceae bacterium
AACCTGGACAGGGAGGCAGAAGATTTTGAATTATCGGTATATTCTGCCGGATTATCTGAACCTTTCAGGCTGGTACGTCAGTATAAGAAGAATGTGGACAAGGAGATTGAAGTATTGCTTGCAAACGGGCAAAAGCTGAACGGACTGCTGATTGGTGTTACAGACCAGACTATTGATCTGGAGGTAACCACCAAAGAAAAGCCGGAAGGATCGAAAAAGAAGGAACTGGTAACAAGGGTCCATCATTTGGGGTATTCTGAAATAAAAGAAGCAAAAAAAATATTAAAATTTTAAAATCGGGAAGAAGATGGAGACTCTTAATCTTATCGACACCTTTGCTGAATTTAAGGAACTAAAAAGCATAGACCGCGCTACGATGATGAGCGTGCTTGAAGATGTATTCAAGAATGTTCTGCAAAAAACCTACGGGACGGATGAAAATTTCGATGTGATTATCAACATTGACAAAGGTGACTTTGAGATATGGCGCAACAGGGAAGTAGTAGCTGACGAGGATTTTGAAGATCCCAACCGTCAGATTACCTTGAAAGAGGCCAAGAAGATCGATGCAGATTATGAAATCGGGGAAGAAGTAACCGATGAGGTGAAACTTGCACAGTTTGGTCGCCGGGCGATTCTGAACCTGCGTCAGAATCTGGCCAGCAGGATCATGGAACTGGAAAAAGACCAGATCTTCTCGAAATATAAAAACAAAATCGGGGACATTGTAACCGGTGAGGTATACCAGGTATGGAAAAAGGAAATACTGATTCTGGATGACGAGGGCAATGAATTGATTCTTCCACGCACTGAGCAGATCCCTTCTGATTATTTCAGAAAAGGAGATAGCTTAAGGGCTGTGGTTTACAAAGTGGAATTGCGGAACAACAACCCGTTGATCATTCTCTCGCGTACCTCTTCCGTATTTCTGGAACGATTGTTTGAACTGGAAGTACCTGAGATTTTCGATGGCCTGATAACCATCAAGAAAATTGTAAGGGTACCAGGCGAGCGGGCCAAGGTGGCTGTTGAATCGTATGACGAGCGCATTGACCCGGTGGGAGCCTGCGTAGGAATGAAAGGATCGCGTATTCACGGCATCGTGCGTGAGTTGCGCAACGAAAATATTGATGTGATTAACTTCTCGGCCAATACACAGTTGTTTATTCAACGGGCCTTGAATCCGGCCAAGGTGTCATCCATCAAGTTGCACGAAGATACCAAAAGGGCAGATGTTTATCTGAAGCCTGACGAGGTGTCGATGGCCATTGGAAAGGGAGGATTAAACATCCGCCTTGCCAGTCAGCTTACAGGTTACGAAATCGATGTGTACCGTGAGGTGGCACCCGATGATGAGGATGTGAACCTGGATGAATTTGCGGATGAAATTGAAAGTTGGGTAATTGATCAATTGAAATCAATTGGCTGTGATACGGCTAAAAACGTATTGAGCCTTACCAGATCGGAACTGATAAAGAGAACTGACCTCGAGGATGAAACCATCGATGAGGTTCTTAGAATTCTTAGAAATGAATTTGAATAAATTTGATAGTTTATTCATATTATTGCATGAAAATTAGGGCATTTAAAATTTTGAATGTAGAAATGCATCATCGTTAATTCCTTAAAAATGTTTTTGAGGTTTATTTAACTGAGGGGTTTATGGTTATAGGTAGTATTAAACGACTAAGTAAAGTAGCACGGGATTTTAATGTAGGGATTTCAACCATCGTTGAATTCCTGCACAAGAAGGGATTTGCAATCGACACAGATCCGAACAACAAGATTACAGACGATGCTTACCATCTTCTTGAGAAAGAATACAAGGGTGACGTGAATCTGAAAAAAGAGTCAGAAAAGATCAACCTGAAAATTCACAGGGGATCCAAAGAATCTGTTTCACTGGACGATGTAAAGGAAACTGGTCGTCGGGTGGATGAGGATGATTTTGTCGATGACGAAGTGATTATCAAAGGAAATACTTCCCGGAAAGTTGAACCTCCTCAGCATCATGAGCCCAAAGCTCCCAAACATGAGCATAAGGAAGAGACTTTTACCATCAGCAGGCCTGAAATGGAACCGCTGAAGGTGATTGGTACCATTGATCTGGAGAACCTGAATGCCCCGAAGAAAAAAGAAGAACCGGCAGCGGCTCCTAAGGAAACCCCACCTGTGGCCCCTGTAGCTCAAAAACGTGCGGAAGAGCCAAAACCGGTAGTTCCACCGGCACCGGTAACTCCACCGGTAGCTGTCACTCCACCGGTAGCTGTCACTCCACCAGCTCCCAAGGCTGAGGAAGTAAAGGTCGAACAACCCAAGGAAGAAGTGAAGGAAAAAGCACCTCAGCAACCACCCCAGGCCGTCATTGTGCCTGAAAGGAAAGAGGAAAAGATACAGCCACAGGAAGTGGTCGTGGAAGACACCCGTACTGAATCGGAAGTGATTACCACCAATGTTCCCAAGGTTGAGGAAGTAAAGGTTGTTGGAAGAATTGACCTTGATCTGCTGAACCAAAAGACCAGACCTGCCAAGAAAAGCAAAAAGCAGAAAGAAGAAGAACGTAAAGACCGTGACCGTGTGCGCCGCGATGTTCAGAAACCTGCCGAGCGGGAAGTTACAAGCAGTGCTCCGGAAGAAAGTACCGAGCCGGCAAGGACTCCTCCAACGGTTATCAAGGCCAGGGCAGAAAGGCTTTCCGGGCCAACGGTGGTTGGCAAAATTGATATCCCGACTGACAGGAGGCCACCGATGTCTGAATCTGCTCAGCAACAGGCCAGGAACAAGAAGAAAAGAAAACGCATTACCAAGGATATGCCTGGTCAGCCAGGGGCTGCACCGCAGCAACAACGGGTTACCATGGGCGAAAAGCCTGCAGTGCCGGGCGAAAGACGTAAACTGGTTGTCACCAAAAATATTGGTGGAAGTGCTCCTTCTGCGTCGCATGATAAGAATAAACTGAAGAAACGTCCGCTGCTGAAAAAGGAAGTCAGTGAAGAGGATGTTCAGAAACAAATAAAAGATACCCTTGCCCGACTCACTACCAAAGGGACCAAGTCGAAGGGATCGAAGTACCGCAAAGACAAGCGTCAATTGGTCAGCGATAAAGCTGCTGCCCAGATGGAACGCGATGCCGCCGACCAAAACATCCTGAAGGTTACCGAATTCGTGTCGGTCAATGAACTGGCCACGATGATGGATGTACCGGTAACTGCGGTTATTTCAACCTGTATGAGCCTTGGCCTTTTCGTATCAATCAACCAGCGTCTGGATGCCGAGACCATGGCCATTGTGGCCGATGAGTTCGGTTACAAGGTAGAATTCGTAAGTGCCGAAATACAGGTAGCCATCGAAGAAGAACCTGATACGGCTGAACAGTTGTTGCCACGCGCACCGGTTGTGACTGTGATGGGACACGTTGACCACGGTAAAACTTCGTTGCTTGACCATATCCGCAGTACCAACGTGATTGCCGGTGAGGCCGGGGGAATTACCCAGCACATCGGGGCTTACCACGTGAAACTGAAAAACGGACGTGAAATAACCTTCCTCGATACCCCTGGTCACGAGGCGTTTACCGCCATGCGTGCCCGTGGAGCACAGGTAACGGATATCGCCATTATTATCATTGCTGCTGACGATGCGATCATGCCTCAGTCAATAGAGGCTATTAACCATGCTTCAGCGGCAGGCGTTCCGATCATTTTTGCCATTAACAAGATTGACAAGGCAGGCGCAAATCCTGAAAAGATAAAAGAACAGTTGGCCGGTATGAACTACCTGGTGGAAGACTGGGGCGGTAAATACCAAAGCCAGGATATTTCAGCCAAGTCGGGTCTGAACGTTGATCTGTTGTGTGAAAAGATATTACTGGAAGCCGAAATGCTCGAGCTGAAAGGGAATCCAAATAAAAGAGCCTCGGGAACAGTGATCGAATCAACCCTTGATAAGGGTCGTGGGTATGTATGTACTATCCTGGTTCAAAACGGAACCCTGCGCGTGGGCGATGTGATCCTGGCAGGTCAGTATTACGGTCACGTGAAGGCCATGTTCAATGAGCGTAACCAACGAGTGGACTCGGTAGGTCCTGCCGAGCCGGTAATCGTCCTTGGATTGGACGGCGCACCTCAGGCAGGTGATAAGTTCAACGGAATGGACAGCGAGCGTGAAGCACGTAACATTGCCAACAAGCGCGAACAGCTGGCACGTGAACAAGGCCTGCGTACAACCAAACATATTACGCTGGATGAAATCGGACGTCGTATCGCCATTGGAAACTTCCAGGAACTGAACCTGATTGTCAAGGGTGACGTGGACGGATCAATCGAAGCATTGTCAGATTCTTTGATCAAGCTTTCTACTCAGGAAATCCAGGTGAATGTGATCCACAAAGCCGTGGGTGCCATCTCTGAATCGGATATCATGCTGGCCACCGCTTCCAATGCCATTATCGTGGGATTCCAGGTAAGGCCGTCGGTAAGCGCGCGTAAGATTGCTGAAAAAGAGCAGATCGACATTCGCCTGTATTCAATCATCTACGATGCCATCAATGAAATAAAGGCCGCCATGGAAGGTATGCTTTCTCCTGAAATAAAGGAAGAGATCACCGGAACGGCCGAAGTGATGGAAGCCTTCGATATTACCAAGGTGGGAACAATCGCCGGTTGTATTGTCCGCGACGGAAGGATTTTCAGGAAAGACAAGATCCGCGTGATCCGCGACGGTATTGTAATATATACCGGAACGCTAGGATCGCTCAAACGATTCAAAGACGATGTGAAGGAAGTGAACAAGGGTTATGAATGCGGTTTGAACATTGACAATTACAACAATGTCAAAGCCGGTGACTTTATCGAAGCCTTTACTTTAACAGAGGTTGCCAAAACATTATAATTCAACAACCAAATTTTCTCATAATTCAAAAAGCCTGCTTTTCCAAAAGCAGGCTTTTTTTTGTTCATACCTAACACAGGCCGTTTGAATGGATTGGAAGGGCTGGAGTATGCATGAATTTTTACGTCCCTGTACATCATTCAATAAAGCAGGTTTTTGATTTGTTAGGACTGAATGGATTTCAGCCCTTGAAGAGTCTTTGCCAGGTTATTATCATCTGTAACCCATTCGTAACTCATGCCCATAAAGCAATCCCTGTCTATTGGGGAAATGTTATTTAAAAATTAGCATATAGTTGTTTGGGGGTGCTTGAGTAAAATATATACAAAAATAAAATAAAGGCCTGTTATTAATATACCTTCAAATAAAAAAAGATAAAAACAGATCATATTACCCCTATTTGGAAGTGGGTGTTATAAATAAAATACTATTTTTGCCCCACTTAAAAATTATAAAACCCCCTTGTATGTTTGATGTAGGATTGACCACGTTTATGATTCTGGCCACAAGTCTGGTAATGCTGATGACTCCAGGTCTGGCTTTCTTTTATGGTGGATTGGGAAGTAAAAAACACATCCTGAGTATCATGATTCAAAGCTTTGTATCCCTTGGACTGACAACTGTTCTTTGGTTCTTTTTTGGCTATTCCCTCTGTTTTAGCGGCAATATAAAAGAAGGAACCGACTTTTTTGGAATTATCGGAAACCTTGATAAAGCTTTCTTCCGTGGAATTACCCCAAAAAGTGTCTTTTCACCGGAAAAGAATTTTCCCGAATATATTTTTATTGCCTATCAGATGATGTTCGCTATCATCACCCCGGCATTGATTACCGGGGCATTTATTAACCGGATTTCCTTTAAAGGCTATTTCTGGTTCCTGATCTTCTGGCAGATCTTTGTCTATTATCCTTTTGTTCATATGGTATGGGGTGGCGGATTGCTTGCCCTGTGGGGGGTTCTCGACTTTGCCGGAGGTATCGTGGTTCATGCCACTGCAGGCTTTGCTGCTTTGGCTTCCGTTTATTTTGTAGGTGCACGCAAAGAGAAAAAACATACGCCCAATAATATTCCACTGGTTGCCGTGGGCACAGCCCTTTTATGGTTTGGCTGGTATGGCTTTAATGCAGGCAGTGAGCTGGCTGTTAACGAGATAACCGTGGCTGCATTCCTGAATACGGATATTGCCGCATCCTTTGCTGCTGTCACGTGGCTGATCATTGAATGGAATACGGCCAAAAAGAAGCCTACTTTCATTGGCTTGATGACTGGTGCTGTGGCAGGTCTTGCTACCATTACCCCGGCTGCCGGATATGTTACCATCCAATCGGCTGCCCTTATCGGAATAATAGCTGGGTGCGGGTGTTACCTTGCTGTGAAGTTCAAGGAGAAAAAGGGATGGGATGATGCCCTTGATGTATGGGGTGTTCATGGTATGGGAGGAGTAATTGGAACGGTCTGTGTTGGTCTGTTTGCAACGACTACCATTAATCCCGGGGCTTCTGACGGGATCTTTTATGGAGGAAGCGCATGGTTTTTGCTCAAACAGATAGCAGCCATCCTGGTGGCGGTTATTTACAGCTTTTTCTTTACTTTATTTCTTCTGAAAGCAATCAACTGGCTGGTAGCTGTAAAAGCATCGCCAAGCGAGCAGAAAGAAGGACTGGATATCAGTTACCACGGCGAAATAGCCAGAGATATCAACTAATAATAAAAAAGCCCTGCAAGATTTAACTTCAGGGCTTTTTTAGTTATGCTTCAAGCATGGCCTGATACTGTTCGGCGCTTAGCAGTTCATCCAGTTCCTGTGGATTGTCAAGTGAAATCTTAATGAGCCATCCCTGGCCATAAGCATCCTTGTTTACCAATTCAGGTGCACTTTCGAGTGCTGTATTTACTTCCAGTACTTTTCCGCTGACGGGCATAAACAAATCTGAAACAGTTTTCACCGCTTCAATGGTTCCAAAAGTTTCACCTTTTGCAAGTGTTTCCCCTTCGGTTTCAATCTCAACAAATACAATGTCGCCCAGCTCGCCCTGAGCAAAAGCGGTAATTCCAACAACAGCTTGGTCACCTTCGATACGTATCCATTCATGTTCGTTGGTGTACTTCAAATTTTGAGGCAGATTCATATTCTATTTATTATTCGGTTTATCGTTAATCAAAAGTAATACATTTTTTTAACCAAACCTTTAACGAAAGTCAGTGTTATTAATATTCCCCTAAGTTTTATTAATTTGCCGCCAATTAAAGTGATTATATGTTCGACATACAGATTCAAAATATATCCGCTCTAAGGGATACAGCCAAACAACTGCTGGACAGCTTCCCTGAAGAGAGGGTTTTTGCTTTTTACGGGGCCATGGGAGCGGGTAAAACAACCTTCATCAAGGCACTTTGCCGCGAACTGGGTTCACCGGATAATATCACCAGTCCTACCTTCGCCCTGATTAATGAATATGCAACATCCACGGGCAAGACAATCTATCATTTTGACTTTTATCGAATTAAAAAGATCGAAGAAGCGTATGATTTGGGATATGAAGATTATATTTACAGTGGAAATTATTGTTTTATCGAATGGCCTGAAATGATTGAGGCCTTGTTGCCCGAAGGAATTGTAGCGGTTCAAATCAATGAAACCGATGATGGAGGCCGCTTATTTAAGGCTTCCAAAATGTAAATAAATTCCAGGTTCTGCGTATAATTTATATTTATTTAGAACTGAAGCATAGGACATGACGAAAAAAGAAAAGCTCACGAAATCTCCTTCCAGATCAACTTTCTTGTTGCCCCAGGAAGAAATGCTTGAAGTTAGGCGAAAAGGTAAAAAAATCAGGATCGGAATCCCTTGCGATCGGGATAAAGTTGAGTTCAGGGTTCCGCTCACCCCCCAGGCTGTAGAATTGTTGGTGTCCTATGGTCATGAAATACTCATTGAAAAGGAAGCCGGGATGGCGGCCAGTTATTCAGACGAAGAATATATCAACGCCGGGGCCCTGGTGATGCAGGACCGCAAAGAGATCTATAACTGTGATATCGTGCTGCGTATTTCCCCCTTTGATGAAACTGAAATTGGTTTGCTCAGAGGCCATCAGGCATTGATTTCCAATTTGCAGATCAATGCCCATTGCCAGAATTCCATCTCCATGCTGATGCAAAAACGGATGATCAACATCGCCTATGAATACCTGGAAGATGAAGATGGAAACCAGCCCGTGGTTCAACTGATGAGCCAGATATCGGGCACCACTTCCATTATTCTGGCCAATGAATACATGAGCAAGTCGCACAACGGCAAAGGGGTACTGCTGGGAAGTGTAACGGGTATCTCGCCTGCTGAAGTAGTTATTCTGGGTTCGGGCACTGCGGCCGAATATGCTGCCCGGGTAGCCCTTGGATTAGGTGCCATGGTTAAAGTCTTTGATGATAATATCAATTCTCTGCGCCGTTTGGAGGAGAAACTGCAGCAGCGCATCTTCACCTCTGTCTTTTATCCCAAAGTGGTTAAAAAGGCCCTTAAATCAGCTGATGCGGTCCTTGGTGCCATGCCCGTAGGTACACCTCCTTCCTTTTATATTACCGAGGAGATGGTCAAGAAAATGAAGCTGGGATCCGTGATCATTGATTTAAACGTTAGCCAGGGAGGCTGCTTTGAAACGTCACGCCCTACCGACCTGAATAACCCTACATTTATCGAGCACGGAGTGGTTCACTTTTGCGTACCGAATGTGCCTGCCATTGTATCCCGCACCGCTTCCATCGCTTTGAGCAATGTTCTGATACCTATCATTATTTCCATAGGTGAGATCGGAGGCATTGATAACTACATTAAAGATTCAAAAGGTTTCAGAAGGGGCGTTTATATCTACAACGGTATTCTGGTCAATTCAGCATTGGCCGAGCGGTTTAATCTGCCTTATAAAGACCTGGATTTGCTGATGGCAGTTTATTAAAGATGAGTTCTTATGAAGAAAAATGGATGGACTGAAGGATTGAAGGACTGATGCTCCTTTTTTACTTCCTTATTCTATGTGCTCTATGTGCCTATGTGTTTATTTTCTTATGTCGAAATAGCATTAAGAGATAGGTACTAATCTTCCACCAGTATCATCATAGAAATCCCTGCCACCTCAATGGCATTGCCTTCCGGATACACGGTGCTGTCTTCATTAATGGTTTTCTCATGTGCTACCAGCCTCCATCGGATGTGCTCCTTAATGGGGAAAAGTATGCTGTGTCTTTTCCCGTTAAAGATAACCTGAATGGTTCTCCAATCATCCCCGTTGGCACGGTTGACCATAACGAAGGAAGTTACACCGGGCAAATAATCATTTGAAAAAAGAAGGTGCTCCCTGATCTGTTGTGCACTTCTCATTCTAAAGGCAGAATGGTTTTTACGAAGGGTGATCAAATCCTGGTAATACTGGTAAACTTCCTGATAAGTGGATTTTCGGTTCCAGTCGATCTGATTAATCTGGTCAGGTGATTTGTACGAGTTGTGGTCTCCCAACTTGGTGCGTGCCATTTCCTGTCCCGCATGCAGAAAAGGAATTCCCTGGGAAGTAAGTATAAGGGCCCCTGCCAGCATGGTCATACGGTTCATCTCATCATCCGAAGCTTCAGGGCAACTTAATACCAGCTTGTCGTACAGGGTGTAATTGTCATGGCACGATACATAATTAATGCACTGCCAGGGTTCAGTAGCCCACGGATGCTTTGTATGCTCGACATAGCCATATACGATCTGCGGATGAAAGCAGGCTCCGGTAATGCCAAATTTGATGGTCTCTTCCTGTACCGTCAATCCACTTACAAATCCTTTACTGCGGGGTACAAAGTTATTTCCCTTGATGCCATCGCGGAAATCGTCATTAAATACCGCTATGCGTTCCAGTTTGGAAACATTGTTCTTAAGGGCACGCTGCGAATCGGGCAAGGGGCTTGTGTCGGCTGTCCAACCTTCCCCGTAAAGGATGATGGAGGGTGAAATGGCATCCATCCTGGTCCTTATCATGTTCATGGTTTCCAGATCCATAATTCCCATCAGGTCGAAACGAAAGCCATCCAGGTGAAACTCTGTGGCCCAGTATTGGAGTGAATCAAGGATGTATTTTCTGACCATCAAGCGTTCCGAAGCCAGTTCATTGCCGCATCCGCTGGCATTGGAAAAGCTGCCGTCAGCCTTCTGCCTGTAATAATAGCCCGGGACGGTCTGATTAAAATACGATCGGCTTGTAAAAGCCGTATGATTGTAAACCACATCCAGTATAACACCGATACCTGCCTGGTGAAGTGCCTGAACCAGCATCTTAAACTCTTTGATGCGCGAAATATCTTTGGGTTCTGTTGCGTAACTTCCCTCGGGTGCATTGTAATTCTGGGGATCATAACCCCAGTTATACGACTGATCGGGATTCTTTTCATCGACAGTGGAAAAATCACTTATCGGCAGCAGGTGCACATGGGTGATTCCCAATTCTTTTAAGTGGTCAATGCCAGTGGATAATCCTTTGGGTGAAAGTGTCCCCTGTTCGGTAAAGGCCAGATATTTGCCTTTGTTCTGCATTCCCGAGGTAGGGGATATGGAAAAGTCGCGGACATGCAATTCGTAAATGATGGCATCAACGGGGTTAGTAAACTCAACCCTGCGGTCGTCCATCCAGCCTTCCGGATTGGTTTCCTCAGTATTGAAAATTAATCCCCTGTGGCCGTTTAGGCCCACGGCCCGGGCATCTATGCCAGGGGTTTCATTCAGCCAGTCTCCGTCATTTACCCGTATGGTGTAATAATATCCTTTTAAATTGCCATTGAGCGTAATGGCCCAGGTTCCTCTTTCAGCTTTTATAAACTGGTCGATGCGGATGGCTTCCCCTCCGGTGCTTTTTTCATAGATACGCAACTCGACCTTTAGGGCTGTGGGTGCCCATACCCGAATTCTTGTCTTGGCTTTCGTGTACACTACCCCCAAGTCATCTCCCATGTATACAGGAAATGCAGAAAAATCAATGCCGCTAAATTTCCAGTCTCTCATCCAGCTTCAGCTTAATAATTAATTGTTTTCGAAAGGTTTCAATATTGGTTGTGCAGGTTTAGGTAACCAGGCTTTTGCGAAGCTTTACCTTGTTGGATTTCCATTTGCGGCCTTCGATATCCGACACATAGATGCGCGCCCAGTAAAAGCCTTTGATAGAGCGGTCATATTGGTGAAATGTGGCCGTTTCTATGTCTAGTTGATGTGCATTGCCCGAGTAAAGAAAAAGCGGGTAAATCTGCTGTCCTTTAATGCCGTTTACCTTGAATCTTCTTTTGGTCCATATCTTGCGAAATTCAATTACCGGGGCATTCAAGTCAGCATCGTGCTTGCCAGTATTACGGATGGTCATGGTCAATACCTGTGGCCGGTATGCCCTGTCCTTTTCTAAGGTAATATCAAGATCGATTTTCTTTATCAGCTGCTTGAAGAATCCTCTGTAATAGTTTGCCTTACGAAAGAATTTCCATGCTTCCCGTCCAATGAAAAAGAGCAGGATTATCGCTAAAATGGATATGATCCGTAACAGTTGAAGCTTTTCAGGATCTGTTTCATTGCCTGAAAACCAGGAAAGCGGATTAATTAAAGACAAATACAAATACCGAGGATGCATACAAGTTTTTGAATTGAATGACAAAAATAGAAAATCTCCGGCATTAAACGCATACTTTTTCTATTTCAGGGATTTGAATAAAAAATCAAGCTCAAAAGTTTTGTTATTCTCTTCAAAAGGCAGCATTCATAAAAAGGCTTTTTTTTGTAAAAATTCATCTCTTAAAGGCTCCTTTAGGTTACAGATACGTATGACTGAAAATGTGCTGGCTATAAAAAACCAATTGATTCTTTTCCTTCATGAAGTAATACCGATTGGAGAAGTGTAATAGTCCAATTTTCGCATACTCAATTGGCCTAACACTTCTATCCATCGGCATTATACCGGAAATGCCGATGGATAGAATTATAAATCAATGTGGTATAACTACACATAGATTTTGAATAGCGTATGTATATGGATACACTTAATTGTGTTAAAAAAAAGCGGCTTCCCAATTAAGAAAGCCGCCCGGATTATTCGCAATAAAAATTCAGGATTAGTACCCTGGATTTTGTTTTAAATTCTCGTTCACGTCAACAGCTGATGTTGGCAGTGGGAAAAGTGCTTTATTTATATGGGTTACTGGCTTTTCCTGCCATGCATCATCAAACTTATCAAAACGTACTAAATCCTGTCGACGCATTCCTTCCCAGTATAATTCAAAACCGCGTTCTTTCAAAATATCATCCAAAGTTACCGTGGTTAGTAAAGGTAGTGTTTTACCGGGTGCACTTCGTTTTCCACGGATAAAATTAATGTCCGCCAAAGCTTCTGCAGACTTTCCGCTTCTGAAACGGGCTTCAGCACGAATCAGGTAAATATCGGAAATACGCATGACCGGCACATCATTCGGAGACGAGAACTGTCTTTCGGTATTTGCATTAGGCGCAAACTTAATAACACGGATACCAGCGTTTTCAGGTGAGCTCCCCAAATTAATCTCAGGTACAAAAATCAATGGATCACCATTGCGTTGTTTTAACGCAGTTCCGTCAACTGAAAATTGCTGACCAATCAAAAATCCTTGATTGAAGCCACATTCACTTTTAATCCGGTCATCATAAAAACGAACATCGTTTACCTTATCAAAAGTATTTACAAAAGTAGATGTTGTGGAGGGGCCATTCCAAACACTGGTGATATTGCCAAAAGTCTGGCTGTAATGCAGGGTAAAATTGCTCCATACACTTCCGGCACCCATGTCAACAAGGTCATCCATTGGTACGCGCAAAATAAATTCAGGGTTTTCAGCCACATTTTTCTGAAACATTGACCAATAATCGGTTGCCACTGAATATACTCCAGAATTGATCAACTGATCACAATAGGTAATGGCCTCGTTCCATCTGTCTTCACCGGTGTAAACTTTATAATTCAGGTAAACTTTGGCCAGCAGAGCTTGAGCAGCGCCTATTGTTGCCCGTTCAGATCCGACTTCGGCCTTTGCTTTCAGCTTAGGCATGATTTCTTTTAACTCAGCAATGATAAAATCAGCTGCTTCTTTTCTGGTTTTCACTTTAGGTGAAACTGAGTAATCGATCTCATCAGCTTCACGGTATGGGACCTGACCATAAAGATCGTTTATCAGGTACATAAAGTATGCACGCAAGAAACGGGCCTCGTTTATGTATTGTTCTGTCTTTGGACTCTGTGGAAACTTACCGATGTAATATATTGCCGTGTTGGCACGTGATACGCCTTGATTTAAAGCATCCCAAACATTTTTCATACGACCATGGTCGGCCGTCCATGTTTGAAGGTGCAGTTGCTGCCAGTCTCCGTTATCATACCAGTCGGTTCCCCGGGTAGGAATGATTACCTCATCCGAAGATACTTCCTGTAGAGCCCAATAGTCGTACCATTCAATGGTTCGTCTCAAGCTTCCGTATGGCGGATTGATCAAGGCCTCTATATTTGTCGGATTGTTAACCAAATCCGCTCCTAGTTGTTCGTCAAGTACATTTTCTTCCAAATCGGTACAGGCCACCATGGGACCAATTAAACCAAGGATTGCACTAAATATGAATATTTTATAGCATTTCATTTTTGAAAAGTTTTGATAAATATTAAAATTGAAGGTTTACACCAAATGTAAATGTGCTGGCTTTCGGATAAGCTGTGTAGTCCATTCCCATTGAAGGAACTCCGTTAGCGGCAGCATCAACACTCACTTCAGGATCAAATCCGGAATATTTGGTAATAACCAACAAGTTGTTTCCGGTAGCATAAATGCGGGCTTTTCCAAGCCATGAAACTGATTTTGTATTGAATGTGTAACCGATAGTTAGGTTGGATAACCGAATGAAAGAACCATCTTCGATGAAACGTGAAGAGAAAGCATTTGAATTGCTGGGACTTTCCTTTGAGTCAAACACTTTTTGGGTTACATTCGAACCTTTATCTAAAGGACCTTTCAGGAATAATGCATTGGCGGCATTGTTGTATACCTTATTACCTTGGGAACCATACCAAAACATACTAAAATCAAAAGCTTTGATTTGTAATTTAGAATTCAAGCTGAAGGTGTACTTGGGAAGAGCCGAACCTAAATATTCTTTCACTTCTTTTCCGTTTGCATCCTTTTTGTAAATACTCAACCCATTGGCATCAAGTCCTTCGTAAACCATCCCGTAGAAAGTCCCTACTGGCTGACCATTGGTAATAATTTGCACGCGGGTTCCCGAAAGCCCCTGTCCACTGGCATTACCTGTTTCAATCAATTTTACAGGAAGGTCCTTTACTTCATTATTAATGGCGGCAAAGTTGATTCCTAAATCCCAAGTTAAATTTTTCTTATCAATCAAGACACCATTTAATCCAAGTTCAATACCTGTATTCATGATTTTCAAATCAGGCACATTCTGCCACTGGGTCTGAGTTGCGGCAGGTGCTTTTGACGGAACTTCAAGCAATACGTCCACTGTTTTTTTTCTGAAGATGTCGATGGTTCCTGAAAAGCGGTTATCGAAAAATCCGAAGTCTATTCCTAAGTTTGTTTGATCAGTTGTTTCCCATTGAATGTCAGGATTTGGTGTTCTTAGGAATGTAATTCCTGGAGACAAAACCCCGTTAAAATATCCATTGGCAGAAGGAGTAGTTCCAACTGCGAGAAACGAAATCTTGCCGGGGATTTCTTGGTTTCCGGTGAGCCCCCAACCTAATCGAAGCTTCAAGTTTGAAATGAAGGTAATGTCTTTCATGAAACCTTCCTCATTTATACGCCAGGCTGCAGCTGCCGATGGAAAGAAACCGTATTTTTTGTTTTCACCGAATTTAGAGGATCCATCAAAACGGCCTGTTGCGGTTAAGATGTATTTTTCATTCAGCGAATAGTTTACTCGGCCAAAGAATGATTGGAGTTCGCGTTCGTAAGCCGAAGAAGTAACCGTTGCTGCCGAAAACTTTCCATATTGGAGGTTATCTGTATATTTGATATCGTCCACTTCAAAACCGTTCACATTGGTTTCGTTATTTGAAACCTTCATATATTGGTAAGCATGACCCAAAAGGAAGTTGAATGTATGAGCTGTTCCAAAACGCTTCAGGTAAGTTAGGTAATTCTCGATCAATCGGTTGTTTGCCGAAATACCATTGATGTCAGCTTCTCCTTTGTTTACCAGATAAGTCAGGGCTTTATCCTGATTAACGCGACGCTCGGCCACAGTGCGGTCAAACCCAACATTGAGCTTGTATTTTAAATCACGCATGATTTCCATTTCTGCTGATATATTGGCCAAAATACGATCCGTTTGCGTATTATCATCAACCAGATTAAGCATTGCAACCGGGTTGCGCTGATCCATCGCGTGCTGATAATAGCTTCCATCAGCATTTTTTATCGGGTAAGTCGGGTTCAGCTTCAGTGCTGTTAGAATCAAATCGCCTTCGAAACCCCCGGTTTCTGAAATTGGAGAACGAAAATCTTCAACATGAGAGGCAATCAGGTTTGCGGTTAACAATAAACGATCTTGAAAAGCCTTTTGCGACACTTTGATATTTCCGTTGATCTTTTGAACTCCTGTTGTTTTTACGATCCCTTCTTGATCCAAATATCCGAAGGAAGTATGATAGGTAGATTTATCGTTTCCACCGCCATAAGACAAGCTGTGACTTTGAGTAATGCCGGTAGCGAATATTTCATCTTGCCAGTCGTTGCTCGCACCCAAATCCAGCAATTTGCTGCCATCTGCCTTCTTGTATGATCTGAATTCGCTGGCAGTAAGCAAATCCATTTTCTGTCTGATTTGGGAAACTCCCATGTAACCGTCGTAGTTGATGGTTCCAGCGCCTTTTTTACCTTTCTTGGTAGTGATAATTACTACACCGTTTGCACCACGAGCGCCATAAATAGCGGTAGAAGAAGCATCTTTCAAAATATCAATGGACTCAATATCGTCTGGATTTAAAAAGCTGATTGGATTTTTATTTGCAGCTTCGTTGATGCCGCCTGCAGTTCCACCATTGGGTGTAATATCTGCATTGTCGAGCGGTATTCCATCAATTACATACAAAGGTTCCTGTCCTGAACGAATAGAGTTTGATCCTCGGATACGAACTGACATCCCGGATCCAGGCTCCCCATTGTTCTGAATAATATTCACCCCTGAAACTCGGCCCTGCATCATCTCAATTGGCGAGGTTGCAACGCTTTTATTCATATTTTCCTCAGTTAAACGGTTAGTGGCCCCAGTCAAGTCTGATTTACGTTGAACACCATAACCAACTGCCACTACTTCTTCAATGCCAATTGCCTCTTCCTGCAAAACGATATTAATGGTTGACTGACCCGTGTAATCCATTTCGAGCGTAGTTAATCCTACAAAAGAGAATACAATTACAGCTTTTCCTTTGCTCAAATTGAGAGAAAATTTACCATCAAAGTCAGTGATGGTACCATTGCTGGTTCCTTTTTCATAGACAGTGGCTCCCGGTAGTGAATTGCCATCGGCTGTTTTGACAACTCCCTTCACAGTATATTCCTGTTGAATCATGGATCCACTGATCTGCAAATCGCTCACTTTGGTAATTACAATTTGCCTTTCTTTGATCTCATATCCATTGTTTGTTGATTTGAAAACCTGATCCAAAATCTTTTCAATGGTTACATTCGACACTTTAACAGATACCTCACGGTTTACATCGATTATATCATCTGAATAAACAAAAATATACTCGCTGGTACGCTCAATTTCCTGAAATACATCTTTTACTGTTGCATTGGAGAATTGGAATGTAAACTTTGTTGTTTGGGAATAAGAATTCCCAATTACAGACAAGGAGCTGACAAGTAATAAGATAAAGGATAACCTCATAATAAGGTACAGTTTTTTGAACCTCCCAAAATCTGGATAGGCCCGTTCAGAGAACTTTTTTTTCATACTTTTGAATGTTTGGTTAAAGTCACTAATCAAATACACATTTGCTCGATCCGGGGAATGCAGCCACATTCTCCGGATCTTTTTTTATTTAGCTTTATTTTTTGCCTTTATTTGTGAATGATAACAAACTCCCCGTTGCCCTTTTTCTTCCAGTCAATGGGCACAGTAAGCTTGATCACATTCAGCACATCTTCGGGTTCATCCTTCAAATCAAGCTTGCCTGATAATTTGTACAAACCAAGCATCGGGTCAGCCAACCGTATCTTGATATTGTAATAGCGTTCAACTTGTTTGAGTGCCCTTATCAAATCGTCTTTCTCGAATTCAAGCATTCCTTTTTTCCACGAAATATATCTGCTTACATCCACCATCTGGCTTCTTGCCTTCCCGTTTGTAATGTCAAGTTCAATCCTCTGGTTGGGAACCATATCCACAATGTATTCCTTGTCGAGAATTCCTTTGCCGGTATATTTAAGGGTCACCTTGCCCTCTTCAAGTACCGTATGTACAATTTTATCCTCTGGATAGGCCGATATGTCAAACCGGGTTCCAGTTACATGGACATAGACTTCTGAAGCACGGACGATAAAGGGCCTGTCGGTTTCCTTGGCCACATCAAAATATGCTTCCCCGATCAACATAACCTGGCGGGTCTTATGGATGAATACGGAAGGATAAATCAGCTGGCTGCCAGCATTCAGCCATACCCTGGTGCCGTCGGAAAGCATGATCATAGATTTTTTGCCATACGGGATAATCACTTTATTGATCTGTTCCTTTTGGTTATTGTATCGTTGATTGATCGTATCGTTGTTGATGATCAGTTGCTCCCCATTTTTGCTGTATGAAATTTCTGAAACCTGTTTCTCCAGGGATACCTGTGATCCATCTGACAATACCACCATGGCTTCGTTACCTTCTGTTTGAACAGTATGATCTAATTCAATATACTGAGTCCTTTCGGTTTGATGGATCAAATAGTAGCTAGTAGCCCCGGAAAAAAACACAAGAAGAAAGATGGCCGCGTATTTTAAAACCCTACCTAAAATGCTGCCCGCCGGTTCTTTTGTTTCCCGTTGTATGCGCGCCCATATTTCATATGTTTCATCTAATCCGGATTTCTCCTCTGGTGAATGTAACAGCTTGAAGATAAGCGCTGCTTCCTTAATGGTGGCTTTCTGGGTTGGATAACGCGTTAGGAATGCATCCCAAAATTCGTTTCCCTCCTGAGTCGGATTAGCCAACCACTTCACAAAGTAGTTGTCATTTAGAAAATCATCGGCCTTGTAATCGCGGTACTTCTCCATCTTATGTGTTTTCATTTAGAAAAGACAAAGACTTGATTTTTGTTGATGCGCTTTTTAAACTATTTTACATGTTCAAGAACATGTTTTTGCAGTGGATGAAGAATGAAGGATAAACAATGTTTTATTCTTTTCGGGAATATGAATAATCTCACGCAGCTTTTCGATGGCCCGATGTATCAGGGCCCGTGACGATTGATAATTGACATTGAGCAGGTAAGAGATTTCTTCGTATTCCAATCCCCGGTTAAATCGAAGATAAATGGCTTCCTTTTGCCGTTCTGTTAATGAATGCATGGCCTCTGAAATCAGTTTGCTTTTTTCTTCATCCATATCCTGCAGTTGTTCCTGCATGTTTTCTGCCCATCGAAGATCAAAAGGATAATCTTCATCGGTTTGTAAACGCGAAGGATGATTTAATTTTTTTAGCTCCCTGATAATTTTACGCTTCAGCGATTTCATAAGATAAAGCCTGACATTGTCCGTCTCCGATAAGTTTTTGCGGGTCCTGATTAAGGTGCAAAACACTTCCTGAATACAATCTTTAGCCAAATCCCTGTCTTTTGTAAAACGGCAACCATAATCAAAGAGGGCCTGGTAATGCTGCAAATAAATAAGACTTAAGACCTGGTTGTCGCCCTTTAAAAACTTACACCAGATAAGTCGTTCTTCCCATTTGTGCTCATTTTCAGACATAAGTAGATGGTAGTATCAGTTTAGTTGGTATCAAAATTAACATTTATTAAGATATTCCAAGCATACATTGACAAAAAACTATTTTATAATAAATCAATTATTTCTTAAAACAGGCTTAATCATTTGAGCAACATATGTAAGTTATATCCATACCAGGTAATTATTAATTACGGGTGTTCGGAAGATGATATATTAAAGTATTCAATCATAAACATTTTTTTTGCCACCAATACACCAAAATACCAAACTTCACCAAATGAGCGATTTAAGCTTGGTGAGATTTGGTGCATTGGTGCTTTGGTGGCAGTTTTGACTTCTTCCAAACACTCCTAATTATTAATCAGAAGTGTCCGGAAGAGGGAAAGTAGCATCCGCCTAGATCATCTTTTTAGGTCCAACATTTTGCTTATACATTGCCTATCCATTGCCTGTGTCTGTACGGTGTCTGTACTGATGCTGTACTAATAATATGATAATAGTACAGCAACAGATCAATGTCCCATCAGACTGGGGCAATGTTTAGGCAATGCTTAGGCAGGATTCCTGCTATTTTAGATAGGAGCATGCTTGCCTGGCATGAGGATTTGCCTTTGGAAGTGTTCTCAAAGAAAGGATAGTATGGGTTAAAACAGGTTTTGCCACACCAATTACCATCAGCTCATCCCTTAGCCTTTCTCCCCCAGGTGTGAATCGGGCTTCCAGCAATTTCAGTATTGCACTAAGCGACCGTGGAACTTGGAATTTAGAACCTGAAACTTCAAGCCATTCAACCATTCAACCATCCACCATTCATAATTCAGCATTTAACATTTTTCCTTTTAGTTGATATCCTTCAGGAACAGAGTTTTCGGATCGTTATAGAATTTTACGAAATCCTTTTCATCAGGGCTGCCTTTGTAAGGACCGTAAGCTTTCTCTGTCGGATGATTATAGGCATTTCTCCATACCAGCACATACGATAGCGGGTAAGGTCGCAGGGTCTCAAGCAGCACAGTGGTCCACCAGTCGGTTTTGGTTGCAAGTGGTCCGCCTGCTTCAGTTACTGCTGCCAGTTTACCCTTCTGGGCGGCAATCTGGGTAACCATCCGGGCACAATTACCCAATGTTTCAGCATATCCCGGGGCGCGGTCGTAGAGGTCGAATCCTACCAGGTCGATCAGGTCGTCACCCGGATAGCGTTCCAGGTAATCTTCAATCGATGTAAAACGGTCGGTAGAGTAGGAGTACAGCAGGTGATGGATGTTTTTAGTCTCTCGCAGGTAATTGACCGTAAAGCGCCACAGGGCTTTGTAGTCTTCAATCGTAGTGAGGTTTTTGCCCCACCAGAACCAGCTGCCCGTATGTTCATGGAAAGGACGGAAAAGAATTGGAATCCATTGGCCCTTGTCTGTGCGAAGGCTAAGCATAAAGTCGGCCAGCTTGTCGAGGTATTGTTTATACAATTCATGCTTATCACCCCCTGGCAACATCGAGGCTACGGTCTGTTTGTTGCTTACATCCCAGGAGCTTCCGCCCGTTAGCGGGTTGCGGAAGTGCCAGCTGATGGTGTTGATACCACCCTGGCTATCCACTTTTTTGATCCAGCGTATAATATTCTCGAATTTCACCGAATCCAGGCTATGGGTTCTTCCCAGTTCAAGGTGGCCCAGTTCCCAGCCAAAGACGGCCGGATGATCCCCTGCCACTTCCTTCACATCCGAGCGGCCTTCTGTTTCATTCCAATGAGTTCCATAAGCCAGGTCGTCCTGGTGGCCAAACATCATTCCTTTTTGCTGAAGTCTGAACATCCTTTGATAAAGATTAACGGCTTCTTTGGTTGCCTTCGGGTCTGAAGGCACTGGATTGCCTGCCTGGGAAGCTGTTGCCGCACAGAGCAGCAAGATGATGAGTAAATTTTTCATGCTTGAAGTATTATTTTATTTGAGTTAGTTCATAGTCAGGTGTACTGTATATTTCGCCCCAATGTTTCTTGTATTCAAAACGTTTGATGAGTTTAAGCTTGTTTCTTTCCTCTTGCGGCATTTCAAAGGGCCAACAGGTGGAATCGTAAATAATGATGTCGCGATTAGTGATGCCCGGAAGATGATGGGTTTTGAAATTCTTATCGGTAGCCAGGTATTGCGCATACTGGTCACGTAAGCTCATGACCATGTTGTAACCACCCCCGATTTCTTTATCATACCAGCCTTGCTGTTCGCAATATTCGACCATTTGCTGGTGTACAATCAGGAATTGGATATAACCAAGGTCGGCATCTGATTGTCCTCTCTTGGTGGCAGAATAAAAAGCTGAAACGCAGATCACACATAGGATGTATGCACTATTTACAACCTGGTTCTTTAATTTGATCTGCTGGATGAGTACCAGCAAAGCGAGAAGGGAAATGCCCAGTAAAGGTAAAATATAGCGGTAAACATAGAAATTGAGGATAGAAAAAACCATAAAAGCGATGATGAGGGTGAGGCAAAGGATCAGTAATCGCTTGTATTCGATTTTCTTTTTACGAACGAGAAGTATCAACAGCGCTGTCATGGCTGTAAAGAAAATGAAATTACGCCCCTGGGCCAATAATAACATCCATACAGAGGAATTGAATTTGTATAGTACTTTTTGAGGATCAATGGTAATATAGCCCAAGTGTTCCTCGTAAAAGAAAACCCCGTATGCGAAGTAATGCAGGATCAGAAATATGGCGTAAACCAACACAGGAACTCCCATCAGCAGTAGGTTTCGCCAGAAAAGTTTGCTGTTCCACGACCGGTAATTCTCAGCCAGATAGGCCAATCCAAATATCATGATAAAGACAGCCCCTGTTTCTTTGGTGAGCAATACCAGCGATCCAAAGAGCGCGTACCATTCGTACTGACGGGATAAATAGCTATCGAAGGAGAGCATGAAAAGAAGGAAGAGTAATATCTCAGGCAATACCAGGCTGGCCTGTCCCAAAAACAAGGGTTGGAGCGAAAGCACCACCACTGCCATATTGGCTAGCAACACGTTGGTATGCCGTTTGGCAAAACGGTGAAAGACATACAAGGCACCCAGTGAAATGAATAAGGGAAACAGGCGCATCAGGAGGATGGAGTCACCTGCAATGAATTTCATCCATGAAGAACCCAGGAAATAGAAAAACAAGGGGTGACCTTTGGATATGATTGTTGGAATGGCCCCCGGTAACATTGTAGGGCCGACGTTGGCCATTTCAAGAATAGCCCGATAGTACGAATAAGTTTCGTCAAAAAAATAGGGCAGTCTGAGATGGGGGATTTTTACCACCACAGTTATTACCAATGAGAGAAGAAGAAAAAGCCACGGATGTTTAATATGTTTCATCATGGTGAATTTAATGAATTTTAGCGAATTGCACTCATAGATGCCTTAGGGCCGTTCCTTCTTCCTTCTCCGATTTCCCTTCTTCATTCCCTGTTAAGGACTTTAAGGTCTTTAAGGAGGTTAAGGTCACAGGGGATGATTTTTCCGTTCTCCGGTTTCCTTGCCCCATGCCCCATGCTATTAATTAAACACAAAGGTATTCACCGATTGCGCCTTTACTTTCAGTTCAGCTTTGCCATTGAAGGAATGAGAAACATCTTTCAGGGTCTCCCAGTTGTTAGCCTGGGTGGTCATAAAGGCATCAATGGTTTTGGCATCGAACCCAGTCACCTCAATAGTGGCATCTTCTTTTTTCATGTTGATGAGCTGAAGCACCCGTTTGCCATCAAGGCGAATGCCTGCAACGGCTAGCAGGTCGGGATCAGAACTCATGGAATGGACCACCTGCGTATCTGTATTCATGAAATCAACCTGGTGACGGGTCACGTAGTAGGAGGGGTATTTCTGTTTGGTATCGCCAGACATGATGGCGTAGTTGTTTTGCCAGGTCCAGTAAAGCGACACTTCCACTTCGGCATATTTAAGCATGCGGTGCGATATCTTTGCAAAGCGAAGGGCATAGTCCCAGCTTTTATTCATGTCTTTTATTTTCCAGGCCATGGCATCAAAGCCCAGCTCGCTGCACCACACTTCCTTGTTCCATGCCTTGCCTAAGGCTGATACCCTTTCAAACTCGTTATCGGGCATGTCTTCCGACCACCAGCAGTGGAAAGCCAGTGGACCAAGATACGTTCTTACCGCAGGATCGGCCATGATCTGGGTGGCGAATTCAACAGTTCCCTTGGTTTGGGCAGTATCAGCCCACAGGAATTTGGTCTTAAGGCCTGCTTCTTCGAATTTCTTTCCTGCCTTTTTAATAAAAGCAATGGTGGCTTCCGGTGAAAAGATAATCTGGTAGCCGCCATCTGATTCGTTGAAGGAGAAATAATCGACCTCGACCCCGTATTCATTTTTGGCTTTCACAAAGAAATCAACCAGCATCTGTATGACCTCATCATAAGCCTCAGGCTTAATTACACGCTGGGCCTCACGCGTTGGATCGGCAATGAATTCATCGGGTACATCCCATACAGAGAGGGTGAAATTCTTCACACCAAATTCATTCTTCATCAGCTTAAGTTCATCGAGTACTTCTACCACCAAAGGCTGTTTGGTGTAGTTGGTCCCCCGGTAGTCCTTAAATGGAATGTTTCGCAGTTTCATTGGAAGGGCTACCCGCACATGCGTGGGCCTGAATTCACGCAGGGTTTCATTGCCAATGGCATCGGCAGCATGGGCCGTGTAGGTCGACTGGCAATAGTTGCCGCCTACTGATTTCATGACCTGTCGCTTGATCTGGGGGAAGATCTCCACAGTAGCTTTCTGGGCCTGTACTGCTCCGCCAAAGGCAAGGAGGAGGAAGAGGGTTAGGGTTTTCATAGGAATGTTGAATTATGAATGTTAGATGTGGAAGGTTGGAAGGGTAAATTGTTTGAAATGTTTGAATTGTTTGAAGAGTTAAATGGTTAGATGGTTAGATGGTTAAAATGTTTGAAATGTTTGAAGAGTTAAATGGTTTGAAAGTTGCTCTTTGCAATGCTAAGATAGTAAATTGTCTAATTGTCACATTGTCTAATTCAATGAGATATCCGTAAACACTGCTGTGGTGAATTCGTTGACGTTGTGAGAGGTTGCTGCAAGGCCCAGGAAGAGCTTTTTAGGCAGTATCAGGGTGTAGGTGGTATATTCTTTCCATGTTTGGCCATCGGGGCTGTAGTAGCCTGTAAAGTTGTTGCCTGCACGCTTAAGCCTGATCCACGTGTTGGGATAGTTGACCGGGAAGTCGGGTGTGCCTTCAGCCTTGGCAGGATAGATGGCTTTCATCTCACCGGCTTTGGTCTCCCTGTACTGGAATTCATAACCTCCGTTGTTCTTATTGCGTGGATTGTTATCCGGGAATACCTGGAAGAAGATGTGGCGGCTATTATTCGAGAGGTCTTCACGGGCCATCAGTCCGGCCTTGGTATACAAATGAGGGGCTGAAAGACTTTCGATACGGGCCACCAGGTCAAAGTCCCCGTTTTGTACGATATACGAAAAGCGGAATTCATCTTTGGTACCCCACACATCGGCACCCCCGGCAGCCATGCTAAGCCGTTGGCCAAGGATGGAAGAGGATCCACTGACAGCAGGACTGCCTATATCGGCATGTTTGAACTTCTTAAGAGCGATAGTCTTGGATTTGGCAGATACCATTCCTGCAGATAAGAGCAGGATGAGGAGCAGGGAAAAGGTTTTTTGGATCATGGGTGGAAAAGGTTAGAAAGGTTTGAAGGGTTAAAAATGTTTGAAATGTTTGAAGGGTTAAATGGTTTGAAAAAGTTAAAAGGGTTTGAAATGTTTGAAAAAGGGTTAAGGTTAAAAATCTTGATATGTGCTGAAATAGTAAATTGTAAATCGTCTAATCGTAAATCCTTAAAAGTGTTTCGTTGCATCATAAACTCCTCCGTTACGGGTGAATTCAGCATAGTCGGCCTGCTTTTGTTTCCAGCGTTCAGCCAGTGCTTTTAGCTGGGCGTCGGCATGTTCAAAAAACAGTTGGTACGAGTGGCAGAACCTGGGCTGGCGGTGATCGTTGGGATCCTTGATCCTGTCTTTGATACAGCCGCCAAAGCATTTGGTATACCATGGACAGAGCTTGCATTTGCGGGGAAGCGCATTCTTGACTTTGCCAAACTCATCCTGTTTCTTGGAGTTAAGCATGTCGGTGATCTTGCTGTGCCTGATGTTTCCCAGTCTATGACGAGGCTCCACGAAGAAGTCGCAGGTGTACACATTCCCGTTATGCTCAACGACCACGTAAGGGGCGCATTCCTTGCTCAGGGTGCATTCGGGGGCATCAAAGCCGGCATAGGTATAAAAGACCGATTCGAAATGCCTGATCGAAGTGGTGGGTTCGCCATCCTTGAAATCGTTGATCCACAGATCAAACAGGGTGATCAAAAAACGGCCGTATTGCTCATCCGTAACTGAATAAGGGGCTGCCTTGGATGGGTCATCCTTGTCGGTTTCCACGATAGGGATAAACTGCATCCAGGTAAATCCCAAGCTCTTAAAATAATGGTAAAGCTCTTCAGCATATTGGGAAGAGTAATCGGTGATGCAGCACAGCACATTGGTGGCTACACCTTCAGCCTGGAGCATTTTGGCTACCCCTTCCACCTTATGCCACGAGGGTTGTAAGCCTTTATCCAGGCGATAACGGTCGTGGATATGCTGAGGCCCGTCCAGTGAAAGGCCAATGAGCCAATCGTATTCTTTAAAGAATTTCGCCCATTCCTTATCCAGAAGGGTTCCGTTGGTCTGGAAGCCATTGCCTACCGATTGCCCATGCCCGTATTTCATTTCCAGTTCTACGGCTCGCTTGTAAAAATCAAGGCCCATTAGGGCAGGTTCACCTCCCTGCCAGGCAATGGCGACTTCATTGCCCGACTGTTGCATAACCTGTTTGATCAGTTCTTCCTGTATCTCAGGGCTCATGCGGTGTGTTTTGGTCTCAGGAAATAGCTCTTCCTTGTCCAGGTAAAAGCAGTAGGTACAGCCCAGGTTGCAATCAGGGCCTGATGGTTTTACCAATACTGAATTTAATGGACGATATTTTAATGCCATAGAGGGTTAAAGTAAAAAGGTAAAAGGTAAAAGTAAAAAGTTACGCTGTGCAATGCTGAAATCGTAAATTGTAAATGGCTCAAGTAATCTTGAATGTTAAATTATAAATGTTAAATTATAAATGTTAAAAAGTCAAAAGTCAAAAGTCAAAAGGCTACTCTGCGCAACGCTTAAATAGTAAATAGTCAATCGTCTAATAGTAAATATTTTAATACTGGTTTTGGTGTTTGAAATCCGTATTGCGGTGATTGGTATTCTTCTTCAAAGGAATTTGGAGCCCATTCGTTCTTTCAAGCCATTCATTCAGGCTATCCAGGTGCTTTCTTATTTCAGCCTGCAGTTCAGGTTTTTCAATAAGGTTGT
>JACMKG010000431.1 GCA_014380255.1 Prolixibacteraceae bacterium
AGCTCAAAAGAAATTACAAAATGCATTAATGCCTTGGAAGATGAGTACAGGGTTCCTTTCAATATGTTTTTAGATGGTTATAAATACAAGGAAATTGCTGAAGACTTGAATCTTCCGCTGGGAACAGTGAAAAGTCGTATTTTCTTTACCAGGAAGAAACTGGAAAAATCATTAAAGGACTATGCATATTAGGGGATTAGGTTTTTGTTTGTTCATATATTGGGTAGAGGTACTTAAAGGATGATCCGCAGTTTGCGGATCATTTTTTTTGCAAGCATTTCTCTTATTGGGGATTAATCCCAATAGGCGGCGGATAAGTTAATTGGGATCAAGTCCAAAACACGGTGGATGATTCTTATCTTAAAGACGGGTAGATGAATCGTTTTTTTATTTTCCATCCTGGGAAATGCTTCTGAAGGGAAACCTTATTTTTCTTCATTAACCTTCGTAGCAGAAGATGACTCGCGGCAATCACAACCTTATTAACCTTATCGTATGATATTGAATCTCATAAGGTTGATAAGGTTGGAACCTGTGTGGAAATATACATGGCTACGAAGGTTAATTGATTGATAAGGTTAAAAGAAACAGGCGGTTTATCTTATAAATACAAAATATTTCAAAGAAAAGAAATCTTCCATTCTATCCACCGTCTTTTGTAATTGATCTCTTAATTGCCATGCAATCGCCAAAGGGCAGGCATATTCAGAAACCCTATATTAACTCTATATTAACACTATGTTGAGTCTATTTTTTTGAAATGATTAATTAGCCCCCGTATAGACCTAATATAGAGTTAACATAGACTTTTTGGACATGGAACTTCCTTTTCAGATGAAGCAGGCGTATATTTCAACAGGATTGAATGGAAGACGGGATCATGCACTTTTGGGATTAATCTCTTATTGATTTATCTTTGACTAAACATTTACTGCTATGAAAAAAACGATTGCAATACACCTGGCCGATGGCTTTGAAGAAATTGAGGCTATCAGTATCATTGATTTACTGCGAAGGGCAGAGCTGGATGTACTGATGGTTTCCGTAACTGGTAAAACGGAAGTTACAGGGGCTCATCAGATCAAAGTTAAAGCTGATATTCTGTTTGAGGATGTTGATTACAAGGATATTTTTATGATTGTGCTTCCCGGGGGAATGCCCGGTGCCTCGAACCTTGATGCTCATCAAGGGTTAAGGGATCAAATCAAGCAGTTTAACGACCAGAACAGGCCTTTGGCTGCCATCTGTGCAGCTCCCATGGTCTATGGCAACCTGGGTGTTCTAAAGGGCAAACAGGCGGTGTGCTATCCTGGCTTCGAAAAGTATTTGAACGGGGCCGATGTCCTGGATGTACCCGTTGTTGAATCAGCCAACGTGATTACAGGCAAAGGCATCGGGGCCGCCCTTGAATTCGGGTTGAAGCTTATTGAAAAGACCGTATCACCCGAGAAGGCCAGGGCCATAGCCAAACAAATACTGGTAGAACAGTAAACAGAGATGTTCCAGCCTAAGCATTGGCTCCATTCGCGCAGGGAATGGTAAAATGGAAAGTGCTCCCTGAACCTGGTATACTTTCAACCCAAAGCTTGCCTTTGTTGATGGTTACAAATTCCTTGCAAAGGATTAGTCCCAGACCGGAACCGTCTTCATTATTCGTCCCTCTGCGTTTAACCTTTGAATCCAGTTGAAAGAGGTTTTCCATGTCTTGTTTGGAGATCCCTACACCGGTATCGTGAATGCTGATGATTGCCTGATGGTCAACCTGCTCGGCTGTAATGTCGATACTGCCTTTTTCGGGTGTGAACTTAATGGCATTGCTAACCAGGTTACGTAGCACGGTTTCAATCATCAGGGGGTCTGAATAAACCTTCATCCCATTCAAGTTGTGAGTGGCGATCTGGATATTTTTTCTTTCTGCCAGCGCGTTGGTAACACTCAGGACATTGTCAAGTATCCGACCCAGTTCTACCTCGGCAGGAGTATATTTAAGGCTTCCGGTTTGAGACCTTGCCCATTCCAGCAGATTCTCCAACAGCCTGAAAATGTTGTTGGTCGATTTGTTGATGTCACAGGCGAACTTACGGCGTTCTGTTTCACTGAAGCGATCAAACTCCTGGCTTAGAAGTTCTGAATACCCCATAACCGTATGAATAGGGTTTTTTAAATCATGGGCAATAATGGAAAAGAACTTATTCTGGGCAGCATTTAATTGCCGCAATTCATTTTCACTTTCGGCAATCTGTTTGTTCTTCTCTTCCAGCAATTGAGTGAGTTTTATTTTCTCAAGGTATTTCTTTGATATGAAAAAGATAAAGAGCAGCAGCATAAGAGCTGTAATAAAGCCCAGGATCTTCAGCTGTTTGTTTTTTCGTAACTGAACATCCATTATATCATGCCTGGCCTGAAGTTTTTGCAATTCACTTGCTTTCTTTTCAGTTTCATATTGCTTCTCAAGCATGGCAATCTGATCAAACTTCTGCTTCTCATCAATGCTGTCGGTATATTGCGAGTAGAGTATATGATTTTCTAAGGCACTCTTGTAGTCTCCTTTTTTTTGATAAGCTTCCGAAAGTCCTTGATAAATCTGCCTTTTCAGTAACAACTCTCTTTCATATTTCATGGCTAGCTGAATGCTTTTGTGATAGGCTGAAATTGCTTCATCCAGCTTTCCCTGTTTGGTCAAAACATTCGCGATGCCATAATCTATGTCTGCCTCATAATGGTTCCATCCCAGTTGCTGGAACTTCTTCCATGCCAGGTTAAAGTAATTGATGGCCTTGTTTAAGCTGTCAGGGTAATGAGGAAAGACGGTTGCAATGTTTGAAAGGGATACTGCATAGCGATCCTCTTTTCCGATTTTCTTAAACAAGTGAAGGGCTTTGTGGTAATTGACAAGTGCCGAATCAGGCTGTTTTAAGCGGGCATAGGTAGCACCCAGGTAGTCGTAATCTATAGCCAGGCTTCCCGTATCCCGGATGGTCTGATTGATGTGTACGGCCTCGCGGAAGTAATGGATAGCCTGGTCAAAGTTATCCATCTCATCATGTACTAACCCAATATTGGCCAGTAATTCAGCACTGTAATCGGGGTCATTCTTACTGAGTTTAAGTCCTTCCAGGTAGCTTTCGATAGCCTCCTTGCTTTTTGACATGTTGAAGTTCGAGATCCCGATGTAGCTGTAACAGGTGGTCATCATGGTGGTATCATGGATCTGTGCGAACAGGGGAAGCGCTTTTTTATAGAACAGAATGGCCTCAGTGAATTCCCTGGCAGTAAAATAAATCCGGGCAGATAAATAAACCGATCTGGCCTGTTCGGGCAACTGTCCATTAGCAACGGCCAGTTGGTAAGCCTTTTTGTTGTAATAATTGCTTAAGGCTGAGTCCTGAACGGTAATATTTGAAAGCTTAAGATAAATACCTGTCTTCTCAGTATCACTGGCTTTTTCACTAAGGCGTAACAGGCTGTCTAACTTTGTTTGTGAGAATACGGACAGGGTACAGATAAAACTAATAACAAAGAGTATAATTCTCATCGGGTATATCTTTCAATGTTTGAATCTCATTCTTTTCCCGATAAATCCATGGTTTTCCATATAGCTGTTTGTAACTGGTAAATTATACGGTCAGCATGGCTTCAGGCATTATAATCGGCTCTCCTTTGTATCGTAACATCAGGTTGGCAAGGGCAAGGGTATCTTTTTCGCAATAGCGTACAATACGTTCCAGATCTTTCTCTTCATAATAAACAGTGGCTACCTGGCTGCCGTCAATGTCATCCTTGGGTGTGGGTATGTCGAATACGGCACACAACAGCTCAAGAGAAGTGTAGTTTTTGTAGTCACCGAATTTCCACATCTGCAGGGTATCCAGCATCCGGTCTTTGATCTCCCAGGGTTTGGCTCCCGAGATATCCAGTATCTTGGGAAGGCATAACCCGTTGATCAGAGTTCTGCGGGCAATGTATGGAAAGTCAAATTCCTGGCCATTGTGGGCACATACTTTCTTCTTTGGATTGGAAGTATACAACTCCAGCATCTTATTGAAATCTGTGAGCAGCTTCTTTTCATCCTTGTCACAATACGACTTTACCTTGTAGGTACGTTGTCCGTCTCTCGTAGAAATTACACCTGCTGAGATACAGATAATCCTTCCAAATTCGGCATAAATGCCCGCTCTGTTGTAAACATCGGAAGCTACCTGATCCTCTGTCCTGAAATTGCAGGATTTCTTGTCCCACAGGTGCTGGATAACTTTAGGGGCCAGTGTCAGATCAGGAAATTGAGGCACTGTCTCGATATCAATAAACAGGATGTCATCCGGAAAGATATTGTCAAACATTTTATTTAAGGTTTTGCTGTATGAACTTGGTCAGGATATTGATAGCCACCAGGTTGTTTCCGCCCTGGGGGACAATGATGTCGGCAAACTGCTTGGTGGGTTCAATGAACTGGATATGGCTGGGCCTTACCGTTTCGGAGTAACGGTCAAGAACAGCCTGTACATCGCGTCCCCGTTCAATGATGTCTCTCTGGATAACCCTGGATAGCCTGACATCGGAGTCACAGTCTACAAATACTTTTAATCCCATCTGTTCACGCAGCAGGGAAGGGAAGAGCACCAGGATGCCTTCAATGATAATAACCGACTTGGGGCTGATCTCACGCGTTTCACTGGATCTGACACAGGTCAGGTATGAATAGATAGGTTCATTGACTGTTTCTCCTGCCTTGAGTTTGATGATGTGGTCAACCAGCAGTTCAAATTCAATGGAAGAGGGGTGATCGAAATTAATCTGCTGCCTTTCCTGAAGGGGTAAATGACTGTTGTCTTTATAATATGAATCCTGTGAAATGACGGCCACTTCACCTGCAGGCAGATTCTCGATAATCTTCTTTACTACGGTCGTTTTTCCTGAGCCGGTTCCTCCGGCAATACCTATTACAAGCATACATTGGTTTTTTTTCAAAGATAGCAAAGCAGATGGTTTTGCCATCACCTAAACCAGTCATTGTGGAATAGAGGGCAGAAAATGTTAACTTCGCTGTACAAAAAAACTAAATATTCTGGCTATGATTAACCATGTAGTGCTTTTTAAATTAAAAAAATACGATTCACCAAGTGAAAAACAAACAATAATCAGTAAAATAGAAGATGCTTTGCTTGCTCTTTCAGGGAAAATTGATGAATTGAAATATATTGAAGTAGGTGTTAATTATGACCTTTCGGCCAAATCACATGACATATGCCTTATTTCTCATTTTAATTCACTCGATGATCTGGATGTTTATCGCATTCATCCTGAACATCTGAAAGTTGCTGAGTTAATCGGACAACATGCCGTTGAAAGAGCTGCTGTAGATTTTGAATTCTAACCAGCAGAGGTATTTTGAGACATGATTTTTTAAACTTAATTATTCTTTAACACATGGAAGGTTTGTATCCACTGAAGTTCGCACCCATCTATAAAGATAAGATATGGGGCGGGAACAAAATAAAGACAGTTCTTAACAAAGATTTCGGCGATTTACCCAACTGTGGTGAGAGCTGGGAGCTTTCCGGAGTGGAGGCCAATGTTTCTGTGGTGACAAACGGCTACCTGGAAGGAAACACTCTGGAAGAACTTATTGAAGTATATATGGGCGACCTGGTAGGCGACAAGGTATTTGATAAATTTGGTATTGAATTTCCTCTTTTAATCAAGTTCATCGATGCAAACGACGACTTATCCATCCAGGTACATCCCGATGATCAACTCTCGGAGGAAAGACACGGCGCTTTTGGTAAAACTGAAATGTGGTACGTCTTACAGGCCGATCCGGGTTCAAAATTACAGGTAGGGTTTAATCGACAGGTGGATGCAGAGGTATACCTTGAGAAGCTTAAAAACAACCAGTTGACCGAGATTCTCAACTTCGAGGAAGTAACTGCCGGTGACACCTATTTCATTCCAGCCGGACGCGTACATGCCATTGGCAAAGGTATCCTGCTGGCAGAGATTCAGCAGACTTCGGATATTACCTATAGAATCTACGATTACGATCGCCGGGATAGCGAAGGCAACCCCCGCGAACTGCATACTGACCTGGCCCTTGATGCCATTGATTTTACCATCTTCCCTGAATACAAGACAAAAGCTGTAGCCAAAGCCAATGAATCAGTGGAGCTGGTTAAATGCCCCTATTTCACGACCAATGTACTGGATTTGACCCAGGTGGTGGAGAAAGATTATAATGAGCTGGATTGCTTTGTGATCTTTATCTGTCTGGATGGTACCGTGGAAATAAAAACCGAATCAGGATCAGAAACCATTACAAAAGGAGAAACTATCCTGATTCCTGCCTCCATTGAGAGTGTAACGCTCATACCGCAATCCTTAACCGTGAAATTACTGGAAGTAACCATTGATAACTAAATGATCAAACAGGCACGATTTTTAATCAGCAATACCGATGTACAGAAATGCCCAGCCCCCGACCGGCCGGAATATGCATTCATAGGGCGGTCGAACGTGGGCAAATCATCGCTTATCAATATGCTTGTTGGTCAGAAGAGCCTGGCCAAGGTGTCAGTAAAGCCTGGAAAGACGCAGCTAATCAATCATTTTGTCATTGATGAAAGCTGGTACCTGGTCGATCTGCCGGGGTATGGTTA
>JACMKG010000432.1 GCA_014380255.1 Prolixibacteraceae bacterium
GAAGGGTATTAACCTATACAGAGCTTTGGAAAGAAGTCAACAAATTTGCCAATACGCTCAAAAAACTAAAAGTTAAAAAGGGAGACCGGGTAGCCATATACATGCCCATGGTACCCGAGCTGACCATTGCCATGCTGGCCTGTGCCCGCATAGGGGCTATCCACTCAGTGGTATTTGCAGGCTTCTCGGCAGCCTCTCTTTCCGACAGGATCAACGATGCCGAGGCAAGGGTTGTACTGACTGCCGATGGAGGATTCAGGGGAGAAAAGATCACCCCTTTGAAGCAAATTGTGGATGATGCCCTGGAAAGCTGTCCGGTTGTTGAAAATGTAGTGGTTTATCAACGCACCCATTCAGATATCGATATGGTTGACGGGCGGGACCTTTGGTGGCACGATGCCATCGAGGGGCAATCGGAAGACTGTCCGGCAGAGGAGATGGATGCCGAAGATATTCTTTTTATCTTATACACTTCAGGCTCAACAGGTAAACCCAAAGGCATTGTGCATACCACAGCCGGGTTTATGGTTTATATAGCTTACACTTTTAAAAATGTATTTCAGTACAATTCGGGGGATGTCTATTTCTGTACCGCTGATATAGGCTGGGTAACCGGTCATTCCTATACCGTTTACGGGCCATTGCTCAACGGGGCACAAACCCTGATGTTCGAGGGAGTCCCCACCTGGCCTGATGCAGGGCGGTTCTGGGCCATTGTGGATAAATATAAAGTCAACCAGTTTTACACTGCACCAACGGCTATCCGGTCCTTGCTGGCCATGGGCATGGAACACATCATCAACAAGGATTTATCTTCGCTCAAGGTATTGGGAACTGTTGGCGAGCCCATCAATGAAGAAGCCTGGCACTGGTACCATGACCATATCGGGCGCAACCGCTGCCCCATTGTGGATACCTGGTGGCAAACCGAAACCGGGGGAGTGATGATCAGCCCGTTGCCCGGAATAATTCCTACAAAGCCTTCCTTTGCCACCCTTCCGCTACCCGGGGTACAACCCATCATTGTAGATGGAGACGGAAAGGAACTTATGGGCAACAGTGTGAAAGGAAACCTGTGCATCAAATACCCATGGCCGGGAATTGCCCGCACCATCTGGAGAGACCATAACCGCTTTAAGAAAACCTACTTCAGCAAGTACAAAAATCTGTACTTTACAGGCGACGGGGCTCAGCGTGATGAAGATGGCTATTACCGTATCCTGGGCCGGGTAGATGATGTGATCAATGTTTCAGGTCACCGGTTAGGGACCGCCGAAATTGAGAATGCCATTAACTCACACCCGCTGGTCAACGAATCAGCCGTGGTCGGTTATCCGCATCCAATTAAAGGACAAGGCATTTATGCCTTTGTAGTTTGCGGAGAACTTTCTACCGGAGGAGAGGAAGGTATTCGCAAGAGTATCAAGATGGCTGTTACCAACCTGATTGGCCCCTTTGCACGCCCTGATTTGATTCAACTGGTGCCGGGCTTACCAAAGACCCGCTCGGGGAAGATCATGCGCCGTATCCTTCGTAAAGTGGCCGAAGGCGATGTAACCAACCTGGATGACATTACCACCTTGCTCGATGAGGAGATTGTGGACAAGATCATTAACGGAGCTTTGGTGGAGGTGAAAAGATAAAGAATCCTCAACACTTGCTTTTGAATAAGAATTATTAAATTTGTTCAAATAATATAAAACACCTTGGATATCAACAAAAGACATGAAAACGAGAAGAAGTTTTCAAATTATGAAGATCTTCCTGATGGTTTAAGACGTTATTGGTTTGAAATTCCAGGACGGTTGGGATGGAAAGCTCGATACGTAAAAATAGTTGATCAAAGCGAGGTTACAATATCATTTCGGCAAGAAATATACAATGAAAATGATATACTTGTAGAGATACATGAGAAATATCCTATAGACAATGGACATATTAAAATAGAAAAAGATGATAGTAACTAAACAGATATTGGCAATCAATTTGCTAAGCTATTTACAGCATAAAACGACTCTTAGTGACTTGGTAGCCTGGGCCGAAAATGCGATGATGGAAGGCGATATACAAGGAGAAGAGCCGGAAGTGGTTCGTGACATACTTGCCAGATTGGGCGTAGCCGATGTAAAAGCATTCGGACTTTTCTGGGATGATTGTTATGACTTTATGCTCAAGCTCGGCTATGTGCTGAAAATAGATGCAGGTTTGGTTGCTTAAGATAAGGTCACGAGATTTCGTGGCCCCAGAACTTCTACTTTCCTTTAATAATTGAAAAAGATTTTCCTTTAAGGTATACAATGTTGCTTAAAACAGTGCACTAGATTTAAAGGACATAAAATCACTAATAGAAAGAGTTCTATTAGCAAGGATTTAATAACTATGGAAAAACAAGGCGCGAGTGTTGTAATCACCCATCAAGTTATGGATGGAAAAGAGAATGACTATGAAAACTGGTTGAATGAAATTGGACCTTTGTGCCGAAATGCTACCGGCCATTTAGATTGGCAAATAATACGCCCAATTCCTTCTTTAACATCAACTTACACTATTATCATTCGTTTTGATTCAACGGAGCACCTAAAGGACTGGATGAACTCAACGGAAAGGCGACGATTAATTGAAAAAGTTACACCGCTATTGGATAAAGGCGATAATTATTCGATAAGCAGTGGTTTGGATTTTCTATTTACCCCACCTCAGGCAAAGACTTTGGTTCCGTTACGTTGGAAACAATACCTGGTAACATGGTCGGCAATTTTCCCTTTATCCGTCATTATTCCATTAATGATAGTACCTATTTTGCGCAAATTGGGCATTCCTCCATTCCACCTTGTAGATTCATTAATTATTTCCGGAACGATTGTACTACTGATGGTTTATTTTGTGATGCCTTACTATACAAAGCTGATTAAAAAATGGCTTTATAAATAAAACAAGGCTCTCTTCAAAAGAAGTTAAGTAATGGGAACTGAATAATGTCGTATATCTATTTATAAGAAATTTTCGCAAAACAGGAAAATTATATTTAATTAAACCTTATTCTTCTATTTTTCACCTTAATAACCTTAGTAATAAAATTAACCCCGGCAACCTTAACCTTAGTAACCTTATATCTTATCTTTCAAAAGGTTACTAAGGTTGTAGGCTGCGTATGTTCTTGGTTACTAAGGTTATTAAGGTTGAGCCACCGGATGTGATTTCATCCTTGCTTATTTCAACGAATGAGTGATTTCTATGCTGATGAAATTCTGTAGACTAAACATTTAACAACACACTTTCATTCAATATAAAGCAATCCATGAATACTAAATAAATACGACATTAAATGATGCATATTACTTAAAACTATCGCACAGGGAAAAAAGCATTCTTTAGGTTTTGGGAAGAAGAGTAGGAGAGCGGAATATGGTTCGTGGATTTTAAATTAATGAAGCTGTAACAGCTCTGTAACAATTTTGTAATTATTTATTTTCATTTTTGCCCTTTGATAAACGTACAATGCATAATTAAGCAATGGAAATTTCATTTTTCTCTATTTAATAAGTAGATTAGCATGAATTCTTCACGGCTCTCTTTGCATGTTTAAATACAGGATCAAAAAGTGATCAGGAGGTTTAAATTTTTGAATAGCAGACAAAGCAACTATGGTACAAAGAAAACACGAAGCGATTGTTGATATTATGTCAGATTATGAGAAGCTTGCCAACAAGGTGCTCAATCAGTTGGATGAAGTAAGTAAACTGATTTCAGTGTCAGGTCAGCTTCCGGGAAAGCAACAGTTAAAGGCGCTGAAGGAAAATGAAAAGAAAATTAACAGAACGGAAGTAAAGATCAGTGAGAAGATCGTCCATGCCATTGCACTTTATCAGCCTGTAGCTTCCGAGATCCGCAACCTGATTGCCTGCTACCGCATTGTGATCAGCCTGGAGCGAATAGGCGATTTGTCGATCAGCATTGCCAAGCAGCTGAGCCGTATTGAAAACCAGGAGGTCTATGCAAGCCTGGCTGGGTTTATTTCCAAAATGATGGATTTGAGCACTGAAATGGCCCGCAGTTCCATGCTCTCGTTTATCAACCACGATACGAAACTGGCCCTGTGGACGATTCAGAGTGAAACGGTGGTTGACGATTTTAATCACAAGATGCTCGATAAAGTGGGTGAAAGGGCTGGTCTTATTGCAGGGGATAAAAATATATTGATTAGTTTTATCTACATCAAGGAAATGGTTTCGCACATTGAACGTATCGCGGACCATGCCGCCAACATTGCAGAGGCCTCGATTTATGCCCACGAAGGCAAGGATGTCAGGCATCACAGGGTTAAGAAGACAAGTAATCCTTTAAATGCCGAAGACGATGAGTAGCACTCAGAAAATACTGGTGGTGGACGATGAGAAGGACCTGTGCGAGATCCTTCAGTTCAACCTTGAAAGCGAGGGCTACACCGTTGAAGTGGCTTATTCGGGAGAACAAGCGCTTGCCAAACCGATCGATAGTTTTGACTTGCTGCTGTTGGATGTGATGATGGGTGGCATGTCAGGATTCAAGTTGGCTGACAAGATCCGGAAGGAAATGCAGCTTTCGATGCCGATTATTTTTCTCACGGCTCGTGAAACGGAAAACGATATGCTTACCGGTTTCAACGTGGGGGCCGACGATTATCTTACCAAGCCGTTTTCGGTAAAAGAGTTAAGCGCTCGTATTAAGGCCGTGCTACGCCGAGGCAAATCAGCAGAAGTAAAATCCAAAGTAATAACCGTTGAGGGCATGGAGCTGGATCTGAGCCGTAAATCGGTCACCATTGATCGGGAGCCTGTGCTGTTGACCCGTAAAGAATTTGAGATATTGGTTATGCTGATTTCCAACAAGGGGAAATACATCGGCCGGACAGAAATTCTTGACCGCATCTGGAGCGATGATGTGATAGTCACAGAGCGCAACGTGGATGTCAACATTGCCCGTTTGCGAAAGAAAATCGGTGAATATGGCAATTACATCAAGGGAAGGACAGGTTATGGCTACTGTTTCGAGGAGTAGTAAAAGGAAAATAAGAAATAAGGAATAAGAAACAAGGAATAAGAAATAAGAAAGGTGGAAGAGCCTTTTACTTTCTGATTCCTTATTCCTAGTTCGCTATTCGCTATTAAAATTTGAAGCTTTTAACTGTTTAAACCAATTTCTGTGATCATACAACGCACCTTCCGAAGACGCATATTCATCAATTTCTTTGTTGTATTTTCCATCTTTACCCTTGCCGTTCTGGCCTACCAGTACGATCGTGAAAGAGGTTACCGCACGGGTCAGCTGGAAACCATCCTGGACAATACATCGGAGGTAGCTCATCGTTACATGGTGCATAACGGTATTTACAGATCGGGCAATTTCAAGGCTCTGGATACCCTGAAGACCTTGCTGCCCATTGACAGCAACCGCCTGACAGTGATGGATAAGAACGGCAAGGTGCTGTACGATAGCTTTGTGTCTGATGTGCAAAGCTTAGAAAATCATTTGCCGCGACCCGAAGTACAAGAAGCCCTTGCAAAAGGCAAAGGCTCCGATATTCGGGTTTCACGAACCACCAATCAGAAGTTTTACTATTATGCCAAGAGTTACGACCAATATTTTGTAAGAACGGCAGCCCTTTACAATGTTGATATCGTTAAGTTTCTGAAAACGGGACGTATATTTATTATTTTTATTCTTTTCCTCTTTGCCCTGATGGCCATTTTGCTTCATTTCATTACCCGCCGCTTGAGCGAGTTCATTGTCAATCTAAAGGATTTCGCCCTTAAAGCGGGCAACAATGAAGATATATCAAAGATGAATAGTAATTTTGTTGAGGATGAATTGGGAGTGATCCGTAAACAGATCATCCAGATATACAACCGGTTGAAGACAGCCAAAGATGAGCTGACCCATGAAAGGGAAAAACTTTACGGCCACCTTCATGTGCTAAAGGAAGGAATCTCCATTTTCTCGCCTGAAAAGAAAAAGATACTGGCCAACAGTCATTTCATCCAATTCATCAACATGATTTCAGATAGGTCAACCATCTCGGCTGAGTACATCTTTTCCATACCCGAATTCAGTCAGATGGTTGAATTTGTGGACCGCTTTCGTAACAACGATCTTTTATCCCAGAATAAGGAATTACCTCATATTGAGTTTGCCATCGAAAAGAATGAGAAATATTTCCAGGTAAGGTGCATCATTTTTATGGATAAGAGTTTCGAAGTGCTGATCAGTGATATGACGCGTCTTGAAAAGCAACGCCTGATTAAGCAGCAGCTTAC
>JACMKG010000433.1 GCA_014380255.1 Prolixibacteraceae bacterium
TCTTTCGACAATACACTGGAGTTCCTTCACCAGACAGGACGTTCGATTCCTCATGCCTTGTGTATGATGATTCCCGAATCGTTCAACTCAAAGAACCCCATTCCTGACAGCCTCAAGGCTTTCTATGAATACCATTCTACCATCATGGAACCATGGGACGGCCCTGCCTCCATGGTATTCTCCGATGGACGATACATTGGTGGAACCCTTGACCGCAACGGCTTGCGTCCTTCCAGATACATCATCACCAAGAACGATATGATTGTGATGGGCTCTGAGGTGGGCGTTCAGACTTTCGCTGCTGAGGAAGTGAAAGAAAAAGGACGTCTACGCCCCGGTAAAATCCTTCTGGTAGATACCAAGCTGGGCATCATCATTCCTGACAAGGAAGTAAAAGCACAGCTAAGCCAGCGCAACCCTTACGGCAACTGGCTGAAGGAAAACCGCCTGGTGATGGACGATATTGAAGTAAAGCAACGTGTTACCTCTTCGCTGGGCGAACAGTTTAACACCCTATCTAAAGTGTTTGGCTACTCCAAGGAAGACATGGAGATGATCATTGCCCCGATGGCTGTGCAGGGAGTTGAACCTACCAGCTCGATGGGAAATGATACGCCTCTGGCCTGCTTTTCAGAGCAACCACAACGCTTTTTCAACTATTTCCGCCAGGTATTTGCCCAGGTGACCAATCCTCCCATTGACTCCATCCGTGAAGGGCTGGTGATGTCGCTGACCAACTATATCGGGTCTCTGCAGAGCAACATTCTGGATGAGTCGCCCGTACATGCCAGGCTGATTAAATTCGACGATCCTATTATTACCAATACAGACCTTGGAAAGATCAAGGACCTGAAGCACGAACAGTTCTCTCATGCCACCATCCCCATGGTTTTCCCTGTAAAGGATGGCGTGGAAGGCTTCAAGACTGCCTTTGACAACCTGTTGAAACTGGCGGAAAAGGCCGTGGATGACAAGAAGAACTTCATCATATTGTCCGACCGTCAGGTATCGGAAGAGTATGCTCCTATTCCGTCGTTACTGGCCGTTGCTGCAGTTCATCATCACCTGATACAGACTCAGAAGAGAATGCAGATCGGTATCATTGTTGAGACCGGCGAGGCACGTGAGATTGCTCATTTTGCCCTTCTGTTTGGTTACGGAGCCAGCTCGGTAAACCCATACCTGGCCTTTGCCGCCATCGACGACCTGATCAAGAGCGGCGAGATCAAGATGAAATACTCGGAGGCACGCCACAACTATATCAAGTCCATTGACAAAGGGTTGCTGAAAGTGCTCTCTAAAATGGGTATTTCAACCCTTCGGAGCTACCAGGGAGGCCAGTTATTTGAAGCCCTTGGCATCAGCGAAGAGATCATCAATAAATATTTTACAGGCACAGCCTCTAAGTTCAGTGGTATCGGCTTTGAAGAGATCTGCCATGAATCGCTCCTGTTTCACAAAGAAGCGTACGGGAAGAAGAAGCACCAGATCAACGGCCATTTTGAAAGCGCGGGTACCTATCATTACCGCAAATACGGCGAGCATCATGCATGGAATCCTGAGACCATCGGGCTTTTACAGTGGGCCACGCGCACCAATGATTACAAGGTTTACAAAGAATTCTCCAGCCTGGTAGACGCTGAGAATGCCAAGCCTACCTTTATCCGTGGTTGTCTGAATTACAAACGCAACCCCATTGACATATCACTGGTTGAACCTGTTGAGAATATCATGAAGCGTTTTGTGACCGGTGCCATGTCCTACGGCTCGATCAGCAAGGAAGCCCATGAGGCACTGGCTGTTGCCATGAACACCATTGGCGGACGAAGCAACACGGGTGAAGGAGGAGAAGATGCCGAACGTTTTGCCACCAACAAGCGCTCTGCCATCAAGCAGGTAGCCTCGGGCCGTTTCGGGGTAACGAACAATTACCTGATCAACGCCGATGAGCTGCAGATCAAGATAGCACAGGGAGCCAAGCCAGGAGAGGGCGGACAGCTGCCCGGCTTCAAGGTAAACAACATCATTGCCAAACTGCGTAATTCGACACCTGGCATTACACTGATTTCACCACCTCCTCACCACGATATCTATTCAATCGAGGATTTGGCACAGCTGATCTACGATTTGAAGGTCACCAACCCAAGGGCCAAGGTATCCGTGAAGCTGGTAGCTGAAAATGGTGTAGGAACCATTGCCGCTGGTGTGGCCAAAGCATTCTCTGATGTGATTATCATCTCAGGCTGCGAAGGCGGAACAGGTGCCAGTCCTGCCAGCTCAATCAAGTATGCAGGTCTACCCGCTGAACTGGGTATTGCCGAGGCGCAGCAGACTCTGGTGATGAACAACCTGCGTGGTCGCGTGAAACTGCAGGTGGATGGTCAGCTGAAGACCGGGCGTGATGTGGTGATCATGGGTATGCTGGGAGGTGAAGAATTCGGATTCTCCACTTCAGCGCTGATCACCCTGGGATGTATCATGATGCGCAAATGCCACCTGAACACCTGTCCGGCAGGTATTGCCACCCAGGATGAGACCCTGCGTAAACGCTTTATCGGGCGCTCTGAATTTGTCATCAATTTCTTCCGCTTCATTGCTACCGAGGTTCGTGAACACCTGGCTGAGCTTGGATTCACCACTTTCGAAGAGATTGTAGGGCGTGCCGACCTGCTGGAGCAGAACAAAGATATCTCGAACTGGAAGATGAAAAAGATGGACTTCTCGAAGATTATCTATATGCCTGAGGAGGCCAGACATCACGATATACACAACACATTCACCAACATTAAATCTGTTGAGGATCATCTGGATCATACCCTGATTCGCGAGGCCAACAAGGCTATCAAGAGCAAGGAGAAAGTATGGTTGTCACATTCAATAACCAACGTGGACCGTACCGTGGGAGCTATGCTCTCGGGTGAAATATCAAGGCGCTACGGAGAGGAAGGATTGCCAAACAACACGATTATGGCCAACTTCACAGGCACTGCCGGTCAGAGCTTCGGAGCTTTCCTGGTCAAAGGCGTGAGCTTCCGTCTGGAAGGTGACAGCAATGACTATATCGGCAAAGGACTCTCGGGAGGACGTATCATCGTGGTTCCACCAGTGGGCTCAACATTCAACCCTGAAGAGAATATCATTGTCGGTAACACCTCCTTCTACGGGGCAACTTCGGGAGAGGCTTACATCCGCGGAGTGGCAGGTGAACGGTTTGCCGTGCGTAACTCAGGAGCCAAGGCCGTGATTGAAGGAAGCGGAGACCACTGCTGTGAATACATGACAGGGGGCCGCATAGTGGTACTAGGTACTACAGGACGTAACTTTGCAGCCGGCATGAGTGGTGGTATCGCCTACGTACTTGATACAGAAGGCAACTTTGAATATTTCTGCAACAAGGGTCTGGTGGAACTTTCTCCCGTGGAAGACAAGGCTGACATTGTAGAATTACAGGATATGATTAACAAACATTTGTTGTATACCCAAAGTACAACGGCTGCCAGGATTCTGACCAACTGGGATGAGTACCTTCCTAAATTCGTTAAGGTCATTCCATTTGAATATAAGAAAGTACTGGAAGAACTCAAGCTTCGCGAACTGGTGCAGAAACTGCAGCAGACGGAAGATTCACCGGCTCATCAGTATTAATGGGTATTTTATAGCAACAGGAACCAAAAAATATAACAATCATTACAATGGGAAATCCAAAAGGTTTCATGACAATAGGGCGAAAAGAAGCAGGTTATCGTCCACTGAATGATAGAATTTACGATTACGGAGAAGTTGAACAAACCCTGGATGATAAGGATCGTATGGAGCAGGCCTCCCGCTGTATGGACTGCGGTGTTCCGTTCTGTCATTGGGGATGCCCCGTGGGAAGCAAGATTCCTGAGTGGCAGGATCTGGTTTACAAAGGCGACTGGAAAGGCGCTTACGAGGTGCTGCACTCCTCCAACAGCTTTCCAGAGTTTACAGGCCGCGTATGCCCAGCTCCTTGCGAGAAATCATGTGTGCTGGCCATTCATTCCGAATCGGTCACTATCCGTGAAAACGAGGCATCAACGGTAGAGCATGCCTTCAACCTGGGGTATGTCAATCCTCGCATTCCTGAAGAGCGCACCGGCAAGAAAGTAGCCGTAGTGGGTTCTGGTCCTGCCGGACTGGCTGCTGCCGATGTATTGAACCAGGCAGGCCATCAGGTGACCGTCTTTGAGAAGAATAATGCCATTGGCGGTTTGCTTCGCTTCGGTATTCCTGACTTTAAGCTCAGCAAAACGGTAATTGACCGTCGTCTGGAGATATTCTATGCTGAAGGAATTGAATTTAAAACCAATGTAAATGTAGGCGTTGACATTACCCGCGAGGAGTTGCTTTCACAGTACGATGCGGTGATATTGGCCAACGGTGCAGAGCAGCCACGCGACCTTCCGGTGGAAGGACGGGAGCTGAAAGGTGTTCATTTTGCCATGGAATTCCTGACCCAGCAAAACAAACGGGTGGCCGGTGAAAGGATTGATGATGAACTGACTATTGCTGCTAAAAAGAAACGCGTACTGGTAATCGGAGGAGGAGATACAGGCTCTGATTGTGTGGGTACATCCATCCGCCAGAAGGCAAAAAGCGTCACCCAGATAGAGATTCTTCCCAAGCCTGCTGAAAAGCGTGCCGATAATAATCCATGGCCCTACTGGCCCAACACGCTGCGCACCTCAAGTTCGCACATGGAAGGCTGCGAAAGGCGCTGGAGCCTGTCGACCAAAAGGCTCATAGGTGACGAGGAAGGCCAGCTTAAACAGGTTGAACTGGTAGGTGTTGAGTGGGGCAAAGATGAAGCAGGACGCTGGGTGATGACTGAAGTGCCCGGCAGTAGCGAAATCATGAATGTCGACCTGGTATTGCTTTCCATGGGCTTTACCCAGCCGGTCCACAATGGCCTGCTCGAACAGCTTGGCATTGAATACGACAACCGTGGCAATGTGAAAGTGAATGCTAAAAAACAAACCTCCATTGATAAGGTATTTGCCTGCGGCGATGTGGAGGCAGGAGCCAGCCTGGTGGTTCGGGCTATCCAGGCAGGAAAGGTAGCAGCAGCCAATGTGGACGAATTTCTTTTGGCAGAATAAACAAACTATGACTTAAATATGAAAAAGGCTGTCCTTAGTTGGGACGGCCTTTTTTAATGTATAATTCGGAGTAATGTACAAAAATGGTGTTTTTTTAGAGACGATTGTCTCTAATGAAAACAGATTTCTAACCTGATGGCTTCGATGTCAGGAGAGACTCCGCAAATGACCTGGAGTCAACTATTGAATCACTTCTGCTGCTTTTTGATATATTTCCACAAAACCAAATATTGTTTAGTCTGAAAGAAATAATTAATCAACTCAAGGACAATAAAGCCAACTAAAATAGAGATCCCGACTTGCAGCCAATGAGGAATTTCGTCGACCAGGACATTTTTCCGCTTCACTATCCCAAATAGATTTTTAATATTTTTTCTTTCTAAAACGGTGTGAGTGAAGGAAGTCGTTACCCACATCCCAACAGTAAAACCAACCAGGTTTCCAAGAGCTTGTTCAAGGATAAAATTCTTTATTCTTGGAAAGGAAAATTTTTCACGTAAGGCCCAGGTTGCTTTTATTTTTAAAAACTCGTCATCTATGATTTCAGATTGATTCCAGACACCTTGCACTTTGTAAAAATACGCTTTGTTCTGTTCGCTTTGATTGAACCATTTTGAGAACATTTCTTTATCTGATATGGACTCATCATCAGCCAAATGTCTTGATATAAGGTTCCAAATCTGAAGGTCTTGCATAAACTATTATTTTGTGGATAGTCCGCAAAGATATCAAAAGTAGCCATTAAAGACGACAGTATTTCCAGTTGAAAAGGCTTTAGAATAAAAGTCAATCAAAAATTATGATATTCTTCCCACACTTACTACCTCCTATTTGTAAAAACATACATAGGCACATAGAATAACACATATTGAACCAAAAAAACAATAAACCTATAGAACACATGGGTCCATAGATAAAAATTTATGAGAATTCTATCTCACTTCCTATGTTTTAGAATCATTACAAAAGAAAGGTGAAAAATGAAAACAGGATGTAGGAAGTGATAAGGCAATTGAATAAAAATAGGTAATAATTCCAAAACTTTAATTGCTATTTAAAGCTTTGGAATTATTTATTATTGTTTTACTTCAAACCCTCTTTTGGAGATAGCTTCAGCAATTTGTTTAACATTGGTTTTGGTAGAATCAAACCTTACGTAAGCCGTCGAATCTTCAAAATTGGCACTTATACTGTCGACACCGGGCAATTCCTTAACGCCCGTTTGAATGGAAGCTTCACAATCATCACAGGTCATACCTTGAATCTCCAGTTCCATTTCAACCAATTGTGCCGGGGTGGTTTCTTTTTCAACTTTAGGCTGCTTGGAAGAGCAGGCTGCTATGAGAAGACTGATAAAGGCGATCAAAAATATATTCTTCATGACGAATAAGTTTAAGGTTGGACTTTAAAACAATAACCTGAGATTAATACTACTCAAATATACTGCAAGTTAAGATAAACCTTAAACATAAACAACCAATTCACTTTAAAGATTTAACTATCCTTCCTGGTTGAATATTTTAAACTCTCGGGATTCAAACTAAACTTCTCAGATGCTTTCATTTCAGCATAAGACATCAGCTTGCCTTTCTTTTTCAGCTCACTTTTAAGATCACAGCTTGCACAACCACCACAGATGCCTTTCTCTTTGGTCGTGACAGATTTGTAGACTGAGTGCATGGTTTTAATAACCACCAGCGCTACAACTATCAATGCAAGAATCTCCTGAAACATACTTTCAATCCTCTTTTAGTTAATTCAATCTGAAGGCTTCTGGCCTCTGGCTTCTGGCGACTAGCAAAACCTTTCTTCTGTCATTTATAGTATCTCTGATCGAACTATTTCTTGCCAGTAGCTAATGGCTAGCCGCCGTCTTTTGCTATCCACTTTTCCCAGTCAAGTTACCTGCTTCTAATAACCGGCAACTTGCGTTAGTTAGAAGAATATACTTCCAATCTGGTAAATGGCAAATGAAGCAACCCAAGCTATCGCCGTGGTATATACCATGGTAAATATCGACCATCCCCAGTTGGCTTCTTTCTTAATAGCGGCCACCACGGCCACACAGGGGAAATAGATCAGAACGAAAACCATCAGGGTAAAGGCCACCAGGGGCGAAAAGACTTTCTCACCCAGGCGCGGGCCATGTGTGAATTTTTGCTCCTGAAGCTTTTCTTTGAGCGATGCCGAGTTCTCATCGGCATTCATGCTCGCCTGGTACAAAACACCCATTGAGCTTACCACAATCTCTTTTGCTGCCATCCCGGTGATGATGCTCATTCCTATCTTCCAATCAAAACCAAGAGGGGCTATTAAAGGTTCAATAAAATGACCGGTCATTCCAATATATGATTTCTCCTGGCGCTCTTCTTCCTTGGCCAGCTCAATTAGTTCGACCTGCGCCGACTTCTCATCCTGCGTCAGGGAAGCATTGGTTTCAACCTCCGACTGCAAGGCTGAATAGTCTTTGGAGTATTCAACATTACGCGGATAATAACCCATGGCCCAGATCAGGATGGAGGCGAAAAGGATTACGGTACCCATCTTGTTCAAATACTGAGAAGCCTTGTGCCACATGTGAACCAGCGTATTTCTGAGCGTAGGCATGCGATAAGGGGGCAATTCCATTACAAAAGGAACTTCCTTTTTGGCAAAGAGCGTCTTCTTGAAGAATAGACCCATGATTACGGCCAGCATAATTCCAATGAAATAAATCAGGAACAGTACGGCACCCTGGTAGCTGACAAAAAAGGCAGAGATCAGCAGTACATATACCGGCAGGCGCGCGCTACACGACATGAAAGGAATGATAAGCATGGTCAAAAGCCTGTCACTTCGGTTATCAAGGGTGCGGGTAGCCATGACAGCGGGAACGTTGCATCCAAAGCCCATTATAAGCGGAATAAAGGACTTTCCATGCAAACCCATCTTGTGCATCAGCTTATCCATGATAAACGCCGTACGGGCCATGTAACCCGAGTCTTCCATCAGGGAGATAAAAAAGAAAAGGATCAGGATGTTGGGCAAAAAGACGATCACGCCCCCTACCCCTCCGATCACCCCATCAATCAGCAGATCTTTCATGGCCCCCTCCGGCATGATCCAGCTTACGGTATCACCCAGCCAGCCTATACCGGCCTCCAGCCAGTCCATCGGGTAACTTCCAACGGTAAAGGTTGCCTGGAAAGTGATCCAGATGAAAAGAATAAATATGGGGAAACCCCATATCTGGTGAGTGAGCAGCTTATCGATCTCACGGCTTTGATCCCTACGGGCCTGCACCCCGTCTTTGTAGGTTTCTTTTAATGCGCCTGCAATGAATCCATACTTGGCATCGGCTATCAGGGTTTCAGACTGATCGCCAAACAACTGCTCCAGACGAAGCTTTTCCTTGTCGGCAACCTTCTTGATATTCTCAAATACAGGCTGTGTGCTAAGCAGGTGTTCGGTATGCTTGTCATCCTCCAGTAACTTGATGGAAAGAAAGCGTGTGGAATATTTATGCTTTACATCCGTATTTTTCTTCAGCAATTGCTGGATGATACGGATCGATTTTTCAATTTCCTCGCCATAATTGATATGTATGTGGCGCACAATAGGGTCACGTTCTTCATAAACCCTGATAATGCGTGCGAACAGATCTTTCAGTCCCCTGCCCTTGGAAGCTACCGTGGGGACGATCGGGATGCCCATCATTTCGCCCAGGTGCACGTAATCAAGTTTGGCATGCTTCTGTTCCAGCTCGTCATACATGTTAAGGGCAATGACCACCTTGATGTTCATGTCGATCAGCTGGGTCGTAAGAAACAAGTTGCGCTCCAGGTTGGAGGCATCCACCACGTTGACCACCACATCCGGCCTTTTCTCTGCAATTTGGTTTCTGACAAACAATTCTTCAGGTGAATATTCAGTGATGGAGTAAGTGCCCGGAAGGTCTGAAATAAGGAACTCGTAGTCGTCCTGCTTAAACTTTGCCTCTTTGGCGTCGATTGTCACTCCTGCATAGTTTCCAACTCTTTCCTTGGAGCCTGAAGCATAGTTAAATAAAGTAGTCTTGCCACAATTGGGGTTACCCACCAGGGCAACGGAAATGGTCTTGCCTTTGGTCTTACCTGAATATTTCATGGTCAGTTCATCGATGGTTCCCTCAAAGCGTGAAGCCACCATATCTTTGGCTACTGAAGGGGATACCACTTCAATCAAATCGGCCTCGCTGCGGCGCAACGATACCTTGTAGCCCATGATCTCGTATTCAACAGGATCTTTCATCGGGGCATTTTTGATGACCTTGACCATCTGCCCTTTTACAAATCCCATCTCAGAAATTCTCTTTCGGAAAGCACCCTGTCCCAATACATGAACAATCACACCCCTGCTACCTGTCTGCAAATCAGCCAAACGGGTACTCTTTACTTCCTCCAGTTCTGTATTTTGTTGAAACATAAACAAAACGTGTTTTAAAATTCCATTCCCAGCCGTAAAAATCCGACTGTGGCATTCTTCAGCTTAACGTCCGTACCGCCCGGATGCATTACATACTGCAAATCCGGCTGTAAATAAATCTGATCGTTGAGCTGAACCTTATAAGTCAACTCAAAAGTTGTCTCATTATTGCCGTAAGCCTCCGTCAGCATACTCTCAGCAAAAGCCAGTCCTAAAATATCTGAGCCTTTTGATGATAGTAAACCCGTATAAGAACATCCGGCACCAAAATAGCCAAAATTATCGTTGCGCGGGCTTAAACCTGCCTGATAAAAAATCTTTAGCCCCTGAGCTTCACCTTCTGTTAATGATAGCTGGTGTTCACCTATAAAATAAACTCCGCAATCTTTTTCTACATGCTCCTCCAACAGGGTGCCGGTTATGTCTGATTCAGGCTCCGGGCAATGCTGATGATAGAAAAACCCACCTTTCAAAACATTGCTTCTACCCCTTTGGCCTGTCCATGAATACTGTCCTTCGGAGATCCAAAGCAACCCTTTCTCGTAATTGGCATTCCAGTTCAGGTTGTAAGGATTTGATTCAAAATCAACCGGACATCCTTTGTAAATGGCCGACTTCAAAGTTAGCTTTTCTGAAACATCTACACTTAGCGTGATACCGGGCTTGGTAACCGGGAAAATGGGAGCCGATATATTGCCTGCAATCACCGAATTAACTCCAAAAGAGCTGTTCAGAAATAGTGAGCTTACCTCACTGTTTGCAAATTCAACGTTCAGATCCTGAAGCCCGATGGTTGCCGTAAGGTTGGCGATCGTTTGCCTGTACCACAGTTCATAGAGGAAGGTATGATTCCCTGCCTCAATGTTTGAAACGCCCTGAAAATCACCTACCAGGTTAGAGGTAGGCTCTCCACCGTGGGTGTTGGCCCCGTGAATCAGAAATTCGCCACCTTTCCATAGACCTGCCTTTTGGGTATCAAAGCTGACAAACAAATCAGCCAGACCAAGATACGTGGTTCCGGTAGCAATTCCGCCATTCCTATTATAAACGAAATCTCCTTTATAAACAGCGTTCAGTTGTAAAGCCGGTATCTGCATTTCTTCTTCCTGTGTAAAGCCCCTTACAGCGCATAAAAACAAAAAGATCATCAACCCTATCCTCATCACAAATTTCAAGCCCATCGAATGTTGATTTTTGGTATGTCAAAAATACTACACACGATAAAGGGCAGCAATCCCTATTTATAGGGATATATGGGCAGCAATCTTAAAAGGCGGTGGATAATTTTAAAACAGAGATGTACCATTTCAAGCTCCGTTAAAAGACAAACCTTGAACAGAACTTCCTGCATAAAGCATATATTTTTGATGGAATTTTGGTGTTTTGATGTAAGAACCGGTTTTTTAAATGCCCTCAAAAATCACTTTATATTCCTGTTTCTATAGATATATGCAGATGGAAAACAAGTCTCATCCTTTGTCTATATTTTGCCACCATTAGTCCCTATGTTTGTAATGTGCTTCGCCAAAAGAAGCATAAGTCTAAAAGAGTATTATTTTTGAATTACCGATTCACCATAAAACTCAAAGACTTATGCAAACACAA
>JACMKG010000077.1 GCA_014380255.1 Prolixibacteraceae bacterium
CTTTGGCATGCTCATAGGTATCGGGGCCGGCGTACTGGTTTCCATCAACCTTGGAAAACATGACATGAATAAGGCCGAAAAAGTACTGGGAAGCAGTTTTCTGCTCATGATACTGGTCTCCATCCTGATAACGGTTATCGGCTTTGCCATTAAAGGCCCCATGCTGCGCTCGTTTGGAGCTACACCCGAAACCATTCACTACGCCAACGATTTTCTGGACATCATCCTGGCCGGTACGGTTTTCCAGGTAGTGGGCTTCTCGCTCAACAACATCATCAGGGCCGAAGGAAATGCCAAAATTGCCATGTACTCCATGATTATCAGCGCGGGCACGAATATGATCCTTAACCCGATCTTCATTTTCGGCTTTGGAATGGGGGTCAAAGGATCGGCCTACGCCACTGTCATCTCGATGATCATGCTCACCGTTTGGGTTTTGATCCATTTCAGAAGCAGTAAATCAGTTGTTAAGCTGAAGTTTGAAAACATTCAGTTCGACTGGAAGATACTGCTTGAAATTGTGGCCATCGGTATGGCGCCTTTTTCCATGCAGATAGCCAACAGCGTGGTGCAGGGTCTGCTCAACACCAAGCTGATTTCTTTTGGGGGCGATTTGGCCGTTGGAGCCATGGGTATAGTGAACAGCGTGATCACGTTAATCGTCATGTCGATTGTAGCCATCAACATGGCCACCCAGCCCATTATCAGTTTCAACTACGGGGCCAAAGCCTACTCCAGGGTGAAAGACACGCTTCGTGTGGCCATTGTGGCGGCTACGGGGATTTCGATCCTGGCCTTTATCCTGGTTGAAATGATTCCCGGATCAATTGTAAAGCTGTTTAATTCATCGGATGCCGGGCTGTTGGAATTCGGAACCGAAGGACTTCGCATTGCCATGCTGTCGCTTCCATTTGTAGGTTTCCAGATTGTAACCGGGAACTTCTTCCAGTCGATGGGAAATGCCAAAGTCGCCGTATTGCTCACCTTGCTCCGGCAGGTCATAATCCTAATTCCCCTTTTATTTATTCTGCCCAACTATTTCGGACTGCAGGGCATCTGGATGTCCATGCCCATTTCCGATTTTTGTTCAGCAATAATCGTTATTTTCTTCCTGGTCAATCACTGGAAAAAACTGCAGGTAGCCACGGTATAAGAACCCTTTTTACGGCCTGTAATTTAAAGTGGAGGGAATCCGTGTGTCCAACCAATGATTTCAAAAATACGCTATTTTCCAAATTAAGTAATGTGTATCATTTAATGTCATATTTATTTAATATTTATGGATTGCTTTTTATTGAATGAAAGTGCGTTGTTAAATGTTTGATCTACAGAATTTCATCAGCATAGAAATCACTCATTCGTTGAAATAAGCAAGGATGAAATCACATCCGGTGACTAAACCTTCGTAACCTTAGGAGTTGGAATCTATCCCAGGTTCGTATCACCGCTAAAGCGGCTGTTTGTGGGCGATATGCCCATTCTACCATACTACTTCCGCTAACGCGGCTATCAAGGTGCGTAGCACTGCCATTATGGTAGAATCAAGTTGGTAACGCGACTGTTCAGGTGCGTAGCACTGACAGGAGCGTAGAACTTGTGTTTGTCATATAGTAGTTTATTAAGGTGAAAAATAGAAGAATAATGTTTAATTAAATATAATCTTCCTGTGTTGCGAAAATTTCTTAGATATAGATATACGACATTATTCAGTTACCATTACTTAACCGCACCGCTCCTGACAATGCGACAACCCCCAATACCTGTGTTTTCCTTGACGGGCAATGTCGTTAAGTTAAGGATTTAATAAACAGAGAAAAGGTAAGACCAAAGAAGTTAATACCAGGATATCGACATTTAAAAATCTTAGTTATTGTTTCTTTGATCTTAGTAACCGGACCAACACCCCCTTAAACACAATCTTATTTACTTTATAATAAGATAGATAAGATTGGAGTAACGGGGTTATTACCGGTTACTAAGATGTTTTTTAAAGTAAGATTTTCAAAAAGCCCCATCCTATCCTATTTAAAGTATTCCTTTTCAACTGCAACTATTGAATGATTGTTTCAATCATTCTTGTATTTCTAATTTCCTTAACTAAACGACATTGAATTACAAATAGTAAATCCTTAAGAACGGTAACGGTTCTGTCCAATTACCAAAGGGTAATCAATTCTCAACATCTCAAAGCTTAAATAATCCTTGTTTCCCCCGTGAATGGGCGAACCGTAAAATCCCTGCATGGTGTGTGCCAAAACAAGGTTAAAGAATACGGAAGGCCTACCATCTTTCCATTCGGTTTCACTCATCTGATTTGATTCCATGGCTTTCAATATCCTGATCTGATCATCTGCGCTCAGTGATTCAAAGGCATCATGGTAATTGGCCGTACTATAGGCCTGAAGGCTTTGAATACCCTCGCGGTAAGTCTGCTGATCGTAGTGAAATACGCCTGACAGTTGCCGGTCGATGTAATGAATCACCCCGGCATCTGTGGCTCCGGGAAATTCATCCTTAGGGATGATCTGCTCGCAGACAGCCATGATGCATTTGGCTTCTTGCGAAGTAAAAAACCGAAATGCATCCCTTTGTTTCAGGCAGGCCGGAAACAGCAAAACACTTCCAAAAGCCAGGCCCGCTGCCCTGATAAAGTCACGACGATTAGGTTTTGACATGGCAAACATTAATAACAGGTTGTAGCCCTTTAGTTTAAATGCTGAAAGATACAAATTCCTTTTGCCAATTGCCAATTTATCCGCCAAAGCCTTTTCGTATGATTTATTTTCAAACGGTTTAACTGAAAATACCGCTTTAAGCCCAATTATTTTTTCATTGAAAGCCTCCAACTCTATATTAACGCTATGTCAAGTTTATATCAAGTCTATGTTGAAAATTAAAAATACAGGGTTGGCATAGACTTGACATAGCGTTAATATAGAGTTTTTTATGAAGGATGAAAACAAGGCAAAAGTGAAAAGGAGAAGTGAGAACGGAAGCCCTGACTCTGAAAGAGTCAAATATTATGGGCCACAAGTAAAACTCGTGGGAAGGGTCAGGTGGCCAGCGCTGTTGACTGGATATAGCGGTCGACTTTTGCCATGAACTGCAGTTTTGCATCTTCTGCAAGGAAGCTTGCCTGGAAAGAGTTCTTCACCAGCTGGACGATCTGTTCTTTGGAAAGATTTAAAGCATGAGTAACGCTCCGATAGTTTTCAAGGATGTATCCTCCGAAATAAGCAGGGTCATCTGAATTGACCGTTACCATCAATCCCTTATCCAGCATTTCGGCCAGGGGATGGTTGTTCAGATCTTTTACCACTTTTAGCTTCAGATTGGAAAGCGGGCATACGGTTAAAGGGACTTTACGCCTAACCA
>JACMKG010000078.1 GCA_014380255.1 Prolixibacteraceae bacterium
AGTCAGCCATTTAATGAACTTTGCCGCATCCATACCGTGCACTTGCTGCCCGTTGTCTTTAGCGGCTGCAAATATAGACAGGGTTTTTAATTCCCGGCCATTAAACCCCGGTTTTTTTAACCCTTTCTTCACCTGCACCCCATTCAGGCATGGTTACCAGCGCATTAAACCACATGCCCGTTTGTAAAGTAAAAGTTAAGGGTAAAATATCTGGTCTCTAATTTTCTCCTATTCGGTTTACGTAAGGAAATTGATGTAGGTTTCATTCCTTTAAATAATCGCTTGTATTAATCGGAAAAACATGCCTATATACTATCTTATTTATATTGGTACTGAGAAGTAAAACGTTGATCCTTTGCCCTTTTCAGATTCCATCCAAATCTCTCCGCCTAGTGTATTAACAAGACCTTTTGATATTGAAAGTCCAAGGCCATTCCCACCATATTTTCTAGTATTGGCATCTTCAACCTGTCTGAAATGTTCAAATATCTTATCATGAAATTCACTAGGTATCCCAATACCAGTATCTTTCACTGAAAACTCTATTACATTCTTGTGTACTTGAAACCCTAACTTGATTGATCCCTGTCTTGTGAATTTTATGGCATTGCTTAAAAAATTCAATAAGATCTTCCTTACAATTACTTCATCACTTATAATATATACTTCCTCCACTGGATTAAACGAATCAACCATTAACTCGATTCCCTTCTCAATGGACTTAAAGAGATATTCCTTTTGTAAATCATTGACTAGCTTGTTTACAAGGAAAGGCTTTTTATCGATTTGTACTTGCCCAGCTTCTATTTTAGATATTTCGAGAAGGTTATTGATTATAGACAGAAGGTTATTACCACTAAAATAGATCATGCGGGCAATGTGATATTGTTGGGAAGGATCATAATCAGGATCCGTAAGTAATTCAGAAAAACCGATGATACTATTTAAAGGGGTACGTATTTCATGGCTCATATTGGCAAGAAAAGAAGTTTTTAGCTGGTCGCTTTCTTCCGCCTTATCTTTTGCGATTATTAGCTCTGTCTCTATTTGTTTACGTTCAGTAATATCCTGGAATATTTCCAGCATTGCTTTCTTTCCTTTAAACAACATTGCGTTGTGACTGATTTGAGAAACCCTTCCTCCAAAGATATTATAGGATTCGCTTATGCTTGCTTCACCGACCGTAATTCCAGCCGACAAAGGACATTGGATACATCTCGTGGCACTATCCCTGTAAAGGGTCCAGCATTTTTTACCTATAGCATCAGTACCGATCCTTTTTCCCAGTATTTCATTAACAAAGAGTATTTCCCCATTTTCATCAACTATATGCATTCCAAATGGGATCGCATGAAGTAATGATTGATTAAATTCATGGCTTTCATGCAAAGACTTTTCAGCAAGTTCACGTTCTGTAATATCCAGAACCAGTGAATTCACAGATACAAGTTTGCCATGAGCATCAATCATCGCTGAATTATACCATTCGCAGGTAATCACAGATCCATCTTTTCGATAGTTCTTATTGGTGTGACAATTACTTGTTCTTTGTGAGGCAACCATTTTAGCGCTCAGAGAAGCTACCCTATCGACATCGTCCTCATGCACCCATCGCAATTCATCAATATTTTTCCCCAAGACCTCCTCGGCACTCCATCCAAATAAGACTATAGCATTATTCGACCATTTAGTAATCTGATATTTGTTATTGAATTCTATTACTGCCAGGGGCGAATTAAATTCATGGAATTCCAGTTGCTGTAAAGCCGTTTTCAGATATTCTTCAGCCTGTTTACGTTCTGTAATATCATGTGCCAGTACAACTATAGCCTTTTTCCCATACCAATCAATGGGGTGTGCAGTAACTTCAACCCAAATTAATCGCTTATTTTTTTTCCGATGACGCCATGTTCCAACATTTCGTTGACCTGAACTTGCTACTTTTACTGATTCCAATAAACCTGCTATATCTTCTTTAGGACGAATATCGTTAATGGACATATTAAGAAATTCCTCACGTGAAAATCCATAATGATGGATTGCCATATCATTAACCTCTAAAAAAAGAAGCGATTCCTGATCAAATATCCACATCGGATGAGGATTAGCTTCAAAAAGGTTGCGATAATTCTCTTCGCTTTTATAAAGTAATTCTTCTGTCTTCTTTCTAACTTGATTCTCCAAGCTTAAATTATCCAGTAACTTAAGAGTTTGTATATTATTTTGTTCAGATATACGCATATTTTCAGACTCTATTTTTGAATTGAGAATGTTAACATTGCGTTTATCTGTATTTCCTACCTTTATCATTAGCATAGCCCGTATAACCACAAGCAGTTCAATAAAGTCAATAGGCTCTCTCAATACCCCTTCGACTCCGGTATTGAATACCTGCATCCGGTGTTGCGGATCATCGTCAACCGAGG
>JACMKG010000434.1 GCA_014380255.1 Prolixibacteraceae bacterium
GCTTATTCTTTTAACTTCACAAACCACATCAATTATCTATGTGTCCTATGTGTCTATGTGTTTATTTTACTTTGCTAAACTACATTAATTGCCTTTTTTTCAAAAGTTGAAATACTCTTTGGCATTGTTGAAACTAATGTTCTCCACCATTTGTCCGAGTAAATCCATATCGTTAGGGATCTCTCCGTTCTCTGCATCATTACCTAATATATTGCACAGGATACGGCGGAAATACTCATGTCTGGTATAAGAAAGGAAACTCCTTGAATCGGTAAGCATGCCCACGAAACGGCTCAAAAGACCCAGGTTGGATAAGGTATTGATTTGTTTTTCAATGCCATCTTTCTGATCCAAAAACCACCATCCCGAGCCATACTGAATCTTACCTGGCACACTTCCATCCTGAAAATTGCCAATCATGGTAGCATATAATTCATTGTCACGCGGGTTGAGGTTGTATAAAACCGTCTTGCACAACTTATTTTCCATATCCAGACGGTTCAGCAATTTGGACAACGGCTCGGCAACAGGCTTGTCGCCAATGGAATCAAAACCGGTATCCGGTCCCAATGCGTTGAACAGACGGGTATTGTTATTACGAAGCGCGCCGATATGAAACTGCTGGGTCCAGCCTCTCAGATGGTCCATGCGGCCAAATTCATAGAGCATGCACGATTTAAACTTATTGATTTCCCGGGTTGTCAGGCGATACCCTACCCTTACCTTGAGAAACATGTTATCGATTTCATCGGCTGTGTAATCTTCGGCATAGGCGGTATCCAGTCCATGATCGGAAAGACGGCAGCCATTCTCATGAAAGAAGAGATGCCTTTTATTGAGTGCAACCATCAGGTCATCAAAGGTCTTGATTTCCATGTCGCTCACAGTAGCCAGCTGATTGATATACTGGTTGTAACTAATGGGGTGGTCAACCATCATGGCTTTGTCGGGGCGCCACGCGGGAAGTACATTCACCTCAAATCCATCCGCTTTAATCTTCTGGTGGTATTCCAGTGAATCGATGGGGTCGTCGGTGGTGCAAATGGTATGCACATTGGCCATGCGGATGATGTTGCGGCAACTGTATTCAGGAGTCTGTAGCTTGGCGTTGCACGCATCGTAGATGGCACGTGCATTCTTCGGGCTTAACACCTCATCAATGCCAAAGAACTTTTTCAGTTCAAGGTGCGTCCAGTGGTAAAGCGGGTTACGCAGGGTGTTAGGCACTGTTTCCGCCCATTTTTCGAACTTCTCCCAGTCGCTTGCATCACCGGTGCAGTATTTCTCCGCTACGCCGTTGGTGCGCATTCCACGCCATTTGTAATGATCGCCGGCCAGCCATATTTCAGTAATGGTATTGAATTTACGGTCATCAGCAATGTCTTTGGGATTGATGTGACAGTGATAATCAAATATTGGCATTTTGGCCGCATATTCATGATATAGTTTCTGCGCGGTTTCTGTTTGCAGCAGAAAATTTTCATCCATAAATTTCTTCATATCGTTCTATATTATATCGTTTAGGTCCGTTAAGTATCAATTTTTTTAGTTGAATTCATCGATCATCTGTAGTCTTTCTTTCCTGCAATAAGATTCTATCCGCTTAACAGAACTGGAATTCGTTGTTTAGACTTAATTTCCAGTAACAGAAATAGGAATAGTAGACTAATCTCCTTCTACCTCGGTATTACCCGGGCCCTACTTCGTTCGCACTTTATTCGTAGTTTGTTCGTACATTGTTCGTACATTGTTCGTATACATACGAATAAACTACGAACAAACCCCGAACAAGGTCCGAATAAACACCGAGCATGGTATGACCCAAGTAGGAGCAGAACACATCCCCTTTATTTCAAAAATACAATTACAGATTTCAATAAAATCAAAGAACAGTTGGGTAAAATACAGTCAGTTTAATGACTTACCCGGTGTTAAAGGTTGAACAGGCGTTTCAGATGCCGGTCGTAAATATTTTCTTCGACACAGGCGCCAATAATATCAGCATGCTTTTTCAGCAGGTCGGTATAGCGGGTGCCCATCTCGGAGGCTACCTTATAGCCCACATGAATCAATTGGCGAAAATTGGCATTGTAATCCGGATGACCAGGAATGTGGCGAAGAGTATCGGCAAATTTCTCACCGCTCCACGATGCCACTTCTTCAGGGGAAGGGAGCTGTGAATCATCAATTTCAATCACATCGGCATACGGGGCACACAGTTCGTCTTTGCGGCCCAGGGCTGTGGTATAAATAGCTTTAGCTACTTCCAGCGCTTCGCCTCCGGCCAGTGCAAGGCCTATTACTTCTTCAAGCCAGGTCGTTCCTGCTGTTTTTACATGCAGTCCCTTGTCATATTTTTGAATGATAGCGGCCATCACAGGATAGATGGTAAACTTGTCGCTTCCCGAGTGAACGCTCAGTTTCAGCTCCTTGGGAAGGCCAAATTCCTTCACTGTATAGTCAATAACCAGCACATCTTCTTCAAACTCCTTGGCAAACTGCTCCACATTGCCTTTATAGTCGACTCCTTTGTTAAAACGACCGGTAAACTTGGGAGCGATGGTTTGTACCGGCACGTTTTTATCAGCCAGCATTTTCAGAATAAAAAACAGGTCGACTGGTGTCTGCGGTCTTTCAACTTCATCCATTGATACCTCGGTAACAAAATTACCTTCCCCTTTGGCAGCAACGAGTGTTTGATAAATTTCAGAAGCCTGATGCGCGGCAGCAAGAAACTTACCGGCCACGGTGGTGAGCAACTCTTCAGTAATTACGAAAGGATGATCGATGCCTGGGATCGTGAGTTGCCCCACGTATTTCTGACACGAGGAGACAAAGGCTGTCACATCTTTTTCCAGGCTTTCCTTACCGATAAAAGCAGCAACGTCGAGGGTAAAAAAGTCGGCAGTCTCTATAAAAGGAGCAACCGTGGTCAGATTGATATGATCAGCATCCACAAAGTACTTCCCTTGAAAGCCCAGAGAGGCCACAGCAGCATCTGCTTCTTTTCGCACATCCTCAGGATTTGAGTGAACATAGATATGTTCCCGGTTGGATTTATTCCAGACAGGAGTAATATCTAAACCCGACTGGTTCGCTTTCATGATGGCGCGCAGCTGAGCCACACCCTGATGGGAAAAGCGGTCACCTATTCCTAAACTAAATTTACCTGGTTGCATGAAGTATTATTTATGGGTTGATAAACTAGAAATAAAGATTTCGTGTACGAACACGAAAGTAAATACTTTAATTTCATTTGCAACGTAAATCGGGCAAAATAGGCCAAAACATGTTTTAAAATATATTTTCCGTGTTCGCACACGGAGGTATTGAAAAATTTCTTTAGATTTGTTCCTATCGAAATAGTTACCATTAACAATTAAGGTTATCAAAGCAATTAACCGCACCAGAATCAAAGACATTGCACAGAAGGCTAATGTTTCAATAGGAACCGTAGACCGTGTAATTCACAATCGCGGAGAGGTATCAAAGGCCACGAAAGACAGGATTCTTCATATCATTTCAGAAATGGAATACCAGCCCAACCTGCTGGCAAGTACCCTGGCATCGAAAAAGACCTTCACCTTCGCGCTGTTTATTCCCGAGCCTATTTCTGCCGAATCGTACTGGAACAAGCCGCTGGTAGGCATTCGGAAAGCCTTTAAAGAGATACAGCATTACGGGGTGAACATTGATATTCATCTTTTCAGACAGTCGGATTCAAGAACTTTCATTGAAGAATCGGAACTGGTTCTTCAAAGTCAGCCCGATGGCGTTGTTTTGGCTCCCTTCTTTTCAAGAGAAGCACGGACGTTTATTGAAGAGCTTAAGAAACGCGATATCCCGTATGTTTTTATCGATTCCAACATCAGCGACAGCCAAAAGCTCAGTTATATCGGACAGGATTCCTTTCAGTCGGGAACCCTTGCTGCCAAACTGCTTAGTTACTCCATACCTGAAAATGCCTCGATCCTGATCCTGCATTTTGCCAAGGGGATGGACAATCTGAATCACCTGGTACAAAGGGAGAAGGGGTTTTATGAATATTTCAAAACCCATGATCCGCAGAGCAAAAGAAAACTCATCACTCTTGAAATTGAAGACCCGCGTGATCCTTCCTTCTGGGGTAAGATGGATGAGGTGATGAATACGCAGGAAGCGGTAAAGGGGATTTTCGTGACCAACTCGCAGGTATACCACATCGCCAAATACATAGAACAGACCGGGCGCAAAGGAATCCGCATCATTGGGCATGACCTGCTGAAAGAGAATATAGATTACCTGAAAGAAGGAATTGTTGATTTCCTGATTTGCCAGCGCCCCGAGGAACAGGGGTACAATTCAGTGTATACCCTTTTTGATCATGTGATCCAGAAGAAGCCGGTAAAGACCGACAATTTTACTTCCATCGATATTATTACCAAAGAAAACGTGGACTATTATAAATAACTAAACCAAAAAGAATGGCAACAATGAGTTTTAATGACCTTAGCGGAAAAGTATGCGTGATCACAGGTGGCGCAGGCGTTATTGGTACCGCATTAGTAAAGGCAATGGCCTCGGTAGGTGTGAAAATTGCTATTGCTGACATTAACAAGTCAATTGCTGATAAAGTGGCCGCTGAAATAGCACAGGAATTCAATGCCCAGGTTATTGGTGTTGAAGCCAACGTGCTGGATAAAGAATCGCTGATCAAAGCGAAGCAGGTCATCAATGAGCAATTGGGCGAAATCGACATCCTGATTAACGGTGCCGGGGGCAACCATCCCACAGCTACCACCAAGGTGGAACAGATGACTGAAGAGAGCCTCGACCACTTGGAAGATACTTTCTACGGACTTGAAATGGATGGCTTTGACAAGGTTTTCGCTCTTAACTTTAAAGGAACATTGTTGCCTTCGATGGTCTTTACAACCGATATGCTGAAGAATAAAAAAGGCGTGGTACTGAATGTATCGTCCATGAATTCATA
>JACMKG010000010.1 GCA_014380255.1 Prolixibacteraceae bacterium
CGTTCAGCAAATACCTTGAACAGCAGCAATGCGTGCGCAGGGAGGAATTTACGATCGTAAACCTGGTGGCTGATGCCCAGCACGTGATCTACAAAGATGTCAAAGCCAGCAAGTTGATCTTCTGTGAAGGCCCGGCAGCATCGGGCAATCCTTACTTCAACGACCTGAAATTCAAGCATTCGAAAGGAGAAATCCTGGAGCTGAAGATTCCAAGGATCAAGCTGGAAGAAATCATCAGCAACGACATATTTATCATGCCCCTGGGCCACGATCATTACAAGGTAGGCGCCACCTACACCTGGGACGACCTGAGCTTGGAAACTACCTCCGGGGCGCGTGAAGAACTGCTTGCCAAGCTTGGTAAGAGCATATCGGTACCTATCAAGATAATGGATCAGAAAGCAGGGATACGCCCTACCATGCACGACCGCAGGCCTGTGGCAGGCTTTCACCCCCGGCATCCCGGGATAGGCATCCTGAACGGGCTAGGCTCCAAAGGGGCGCTGCTGGCCCCCTGGTGTGCCCGCCTGATGGCCGAGTATATGTGCGGAATCCTGGATAGCCTGCCTTATCAAATCAGCATTGACCGCTATTTCAAAAATCAATAAGCTGTTTGTTTGAGGACAAGTGCACTTTCTCTGCGAATGGGATAGTGAGTTTCCACCTCCTTTACCCTGAACATAAAGCCATGGAGCAGGAAAGTAGGGATCAAGCAGAAATGTTGAAAAGGCTACGTAACAATAACTAGCCTGGGGCAAGGACTTGAACTGTATTGGATTAAAAACAAAAGTAGTGGATAATAAGTATGAAGCATGCAAAGGCCTTGGACCTGATTTCCTATTAAATAGATCACCTGCAATTGGTTGAAAGTCTATATTAACTCTATATTAACTCTATATCAGGTCTATAGTTTTGAAAACTTTCCTTAGCCTCTACATAGACTTGATATAGAGTTAATATAGAGTTAGTGGCTATTGAATTCGAATTATGAAATAAGAACGGGGTTTTGCTGTTACAATCAACATGTTTTAGATTGAAATACAAATCCAGTAAATTTATGCTAAAGTAGATAAAATCAGCGTAAAATACTATTAAATATATAAAATATTATCTAATTTTAAGTTTTTGTTAGAACCATGACATCTGAAAACAAAACTTACCGTATTCTTCGCCTGATACTGTTTGTTTCGAACGCTACGTAAGGCCTACCAGTCGAAAAAGCAAATCCTGCTTATCAATTATGCCTCGGGCGACAGTGGATTCAGACAATACCTAAAATGCAGAATCCATACATGCAGTAACTTATTGTAAGAATGGGCGAATAAAGGAATATAAAAATTGTTAATCGGGTAAAAAAGTATAAATCATCAAAAGAAAAAGACCATGGCTTATCAATTTAAAATTCAATTAAAGAACATCACCAAACCACCTGTATGGCGAAGGGTAGTTGTTTCAGAAAAGATCACTTTTCACGATTTGCACGTAGTGATTCAGACCGTTTTTGGATGGGATGATTACCACCTTTACCAATTCAGCCCTTCAGGCTACGGCTCCAACCCGGTGATAGCCATACCCTCGGAGGGGGATTGGGAAAAACCGGAAATGAATGCAGCGAAAACCAAGCTTAACAAAGTTTTCACCCGGGAGAAACAGACATTTAATTACATCTATGATTTTGGGGATGACTGGGTGCATCACATCACGCTGGAGAAGATACTGCCTGGTGATGTAAAAACACCAGCCTGTGTGGCCGGGAAAGGTGCATGTCCGCCCGAAGATTGCGGGGGACCGTGGGGATACGAGGACCTGAAAGCCATACTGGCCGACCCGAACCATGAGGAACACGCGGAAATGAAGGAATGGCTGGGCATGGAGGAAGACGAACAATGGGATGCCGATGAGTTTGACGTGGAAGAGACAAATGGAGCGCTTCAATACTCTAAACATTCAAGTCCATCAGACCTGGCTGGCCTTTGAATATAAAGGGCTGAGGAATTGAAGGGTTGGATGATGGATTGGAATGAAAGGCTAAATGGTTGGATGGTTTTGAAAAGAGCACCAAATTTTAACTTTTGCCTTAGATAGTTGAATGGTTAATGGAGAATAATATCCAATATCGAATACGGAATAACCAAAATACGCTATCGCATTCAACCTTTAAATAACTTTGAGGACCATAAAATTAAGAAAAGGATGGATCTGAAAGAATTTAAATCAATGACCGACCCGATGGTTTGGCAGAGGGGAAAGTCGTATTTCGAAAAAGGAGCTGTCAGCGATCTTGAAAATGATGAGAATGGTCGTTGGGAAGCCATTGTTTCAGGAAACGACGACTATGAAGTATCTGTTGTTATACAGTTTGGCCATGTTCAGCAGTGGGAGTGCGATTGTCCATATGGAGGCAGCATATGCAAACATGTGGTAGCAACCGTAATGGCCATTCAGGATGGAAAGAAAAACAAGTCGATAGATGATCAGAAAAATGTGTCCAAATCCAAGAATTTTACCCAATTGGTTGATTCCGTATCGGCGGATGAATTGCGTCAGTTTGTGAAACAGCATGCCGCCGAAAGTAAGAGCTTCAAGCAAGCATTTCAGGGATATTTTGTCGATAAAAATAAATCGGGAGGTAAAAACCCTTACGCCAAGATCCTTGCCCAAACATTGCGTTCGGGTATGGGAGGGCATGGATTTATCGATTACTACAATGCTCCGAAAGCGTTTCGCACCGTATTCTCATTGCTGGAGAAGGCCGAAAATTATAAGAGCATTAAGAATTACAATGAAATCTGGCAAATAGCTTCAGCCATAATCGAACAGGTCAACGAGGTTGCATACAATATGGATGATTCGCATGGCATGGTCGGTGAATCATTTGACAGAGCATTTAACCTGATCTATATTTTAACAGAGGCAAGCGATCTTTCCATCTCAATGAAAGAACAAATGCTCGACTGGCAACTAAATGCAATCAAGCAATCTAAATATCATGATTATGCAGAAGATCTGATCCTGGATTCAATGACCGAATTGGCGGAAGTTACCAATCGAATCAATGAAGTACTGCTTTTATTGGATGCGAAAATTAAAAAAGCGGATGGGGAATATGAGTTGACCAACCTTCTTGAGAAAAAAGTCCGTTTGCTAAAATCTTCGGGTCGATTGGCTGAATACGACCGTTTAATACAAGGGAATATGGAACTTCCCGAATTCAGGAGATTAAAAGTAGAAGAACTGCTCGTACAAAAACAGTGGGATGAAGCCATCGTGCTGATAAAGGAAGGAATAAAGATTGCAGATAAGCAGGATCATCCAGGAACAACTATACAATGGGAAGAACAATTACTTACTGTTTATAAAAAATCAGGAAATGCGGATAAGTATTTAGAAATACTTCGTAAGCTGTTTTCTCAATCAAATCGGCAATACTACCCGTTGCTGAAGAAAACGGTTGGTGAGCAAAAATGGCCTGAAGAGCGTACTCAGATTATTCAAACCCTTAAGAAGAACCTTCAGGACTGGCATTTTCTATTTGAATTTTATGCTGAAGAAAATATGCTTCCTGAGTTGATGCAGTTAATCGACGAATACCCAAATTTCACGTTATTAAAACAATACGAGCCACTTCTTTTGCCTCTTTATTCAGAACAAATCCTGGCCCTTTATAAACACGTCTGCGAACAATATGCCACGCAAGCTAATGGCAGGAATAATTATATGGAGCTGGCTTCTATGCTCAAATATGTAAAGAAACTAAATGGTGGATTGTCGGTTGTCAATCAGCTAACAGCAACTTTCAGGGAGCTTTACAAGCGTCGACCAGCCATGATGGAAGAGCTTAGAGGCGTGGATTAAGCTACTAAAGCTCGCATGGGTGAACCTCTCTTACAAATACTTCACCCATGCGTAGCGTTTCCTTGTTTTTAAGTAATGGAGGTTGCGTTCCTGAAGGTATGCTTCCCTTTCAAAGGAAATGGTACGGTAGCCTTTAAACATCCATTCAATGATATACCACAGGTAAAAGGGGATGATCAGCATCTCTTTCTGTTGCTCCCAGTGGATCTTCTCATGGTTAATTAAAGTCACGTCTGTGAGCCTGTCAGGCTTGATGAAAACTCCGAGGGGCGAGAGCGTGATGCCTGAAAACTTGCCCAGGTATTTAAATGCATAGATTCTCATGCCCCTTCTCTATCTAAATTAATGCCAGACTTTGCCTTTGACACATTCCTTTAGGAATGAAATATAGGGTAGAAAAACAGAATCAAGGAAAAATGTTCCATCCCCATGGGAACGCATAGGCGTTAACCTCGTCTTATTGCATGCTGTTAATCAATTGATTACCAAAACTATTTAGCCATCCACTATTATTGATATTCAATTTGGTTACACAGAGTTTCACAGAGGCTAGCTATACAATAGTTGAACTCTGTGTAACTCTGTGTCAAACTCCGTTTAACTCTGTGTAACTTTAACATCGAATTACTAAAGTTAAAGAACCTTACAAACTTAAATCATACGAAGTTAACGCCTATGCCATGGGAACGGGATTGGTTACATATATTTCTTGCTTCTACCCATATCCGATGCTTAAAGGCACAGGAGGTAAGTATGACATTTGTTTCAATTCAATATTTTAATCTATTTAAGCCAAAAAGTTTCATCCCGTGAGAGCAGTCATCATTTAATGACATTGCCCAATGGACATGGCTCAGGAAATATGTCCTCCATATACCCGGATTAGGTTCAACTTCCACAACATTTCGGGGATTTTTTCCCCAAATAACGTGTAGATTCTACACATATGATGAGTACTTTTTAATTGTGGCACACCAGCAAAAGAACTCATATAACACTGATACATTAGCACTTAACACCTACACTATGCTTATCTGTGTTTTTATGGCACGGTTTTGACACTATGCCAATCAACAAACAATAATTGAAATTCATTTCTCATACATAAAAACAGAAACATGAAAAAGGTAATTATTTTAACAGCAGCCGTAGCGGCATTTAGTTTTGTCACTCCACAGGTATCCAACGCAATGAAATTCCAAACTCCTATTGCAGTGGTTGGAGAAGACGACGACAAATACAAAGAAATTAAAGCAGAAGAACTTCCTGAAGCAGTTACTAAATCAGTTTCTACCGCTTATACCGGGTATAAAATTGACAAAGCATACCGTGGAGAGGATGATTCTTACAAAGTAAAAGTAGCAATGGGTGATCTTAAATATTCACTTTTCTATGATGAAAAAGGTGAATTAATCAAAGTGGAAGATCCAAGCGCTAAGACCAGTGAAGATGTATTAAATAAGAGTGGAATGGATACTACCAAATTGGATAAGACTTGGGATAACACCAAGAGTACTGTAGAACCATTAAACAGAGGTACAAGTTCAGTACCATCTACCACTGAGGAAAAAAGCAACCAGGGAACTGGAACAGAAACACGCTAAGCGCCTTTAATATCACTATATGCTACACTTAAGCGTATTTTATTCAACAATTGGATAGAATAAACAATTGGTGTATCACAGCCTCTGCCAAAATAATTTTTTGGCAGAGGTTTTTTTTTGTAAACAATTTCAGATAAATAGACTTATAATAATAGTTAATAGATGACGTTATAGGAAGGACGGAACTAACTATTAAACGATGGCAAGAATCCTAATTGTTGACGATGATGTTACTTTTTGCCTGATGTTGAAAAAGCTTCTGGAGAAGCATCAATACCAGGTATCTACCCTCTTTTCCCCTGACGGTGTCAAACAAATGGTCAGGCAGTCATTCTTTGAGGTGGTGATGACCGACCTGCGGATGCCTGATGTGAGCGGAATGGATCTGATTGCCCTGATAAAGAAAGAATCTCCAGAGACGCAGATAATCATGATGACAGGCTATGCCAATATTCCCACTGCTATCCAATCCATCAAGCAGGGCGCCTTCAACTATATACCCAAGCCTTTTCAACCGGAAGAGGTGCTAAACCTTATCCGGGAGGCGTTGGCAGAAGGAACTAAAAAACAACCATCAAAAGCGGCTGTCGAAGAGCCCAAGCCAAGCAATTACCTCGAGGGCACTAGCAAAGTATCAAAACATTTAAAGGAAATGATTGCCCTGGTAGCCCCTACACCCCTTTCAGTATTGATTACAGGGGAAAGTGGCACGGGCAAGGAATTCATTGCACGCTCAATCCATAACTTAAGCGCCTGCGCCCAAAAGCCATTTGTAGCGGTCGACTGTGGTGCTATTCCCAAAGAACTTGTGGCCAGTGAATTCTTCGGCCATGTAAAAGGATCATTTACAGGAGCCATATCCGATAAGATCGGGCATTTTGAAGCAGCCAACGGCGGAACCTTGTTTTTGGATGAGGTGGGAAACCTTCCCTACGATACCCAGATCCAGCTGTTGCGTACCTTGCAGGAACGTATCATCAAGCCGGTAGGGAGTACCCGCGAAGTGCCTGTCGATGTAAGGATTATTGCAGCTACCAACGAAAACCTTCAGATGGCAAAGGAAAGAGGGAGCTTCCGTGAAGATTTATACCACCGACTGAATGAATTCCAGATCGAGGTGCCCAGCCTGCGCGAACGAGGAGAAGACATCCTGCTCTTTGCCAGGCATTTTCTGGATCAGTCGAACAAAGATTTAAGAAAGGCAGTTACAGGATTCAATTCAGAGGTAGAGTCTGTATTTCTCAATTACCATTGGCCCGGGAATCTTCGGGAGATGAAAAATGTGATTAAAAGGGCAACACTATTGGCCCCGGGCGATATGATTACCATGGATGAAATACCTTCCCAGATTGTCAGCCAGCAAAAGGACGAAGACCGCTTCAGGCTGTTCAATGAGAAGAACGAAGATGACCTGATTCGCAGCGCCCTGGAAACAGTGGGCTATAACAAGAGTAAAGCGGCACGACTACTTAAAATCGACCGCAAGACCTTATACAATAAGCTTAAGCAGTATCATATCGACATCCCTGAAAAGATGAATCACCTGGATGACAATGATTAACCCACGGCAATGTGTTCCTCTTTCTCGATAACTCCCAGTAAGGCTTCAATCTTATCCAAAGCAAGTTTACCCCACAGGTAATACTGTGGATTGTCGTGGCCTTTGGGTTCCTGTTCAAGCCTGGAGAGCAGTTCCACAATATCCGTAGCTTCCATCTGCCTGAAAAGTGTCAGCATCTTATGTGCGAGTGCTGAGATGGCATCCTTGTCCTCACGCTCGATATACTGCCTGAAGAGTGTCGTATTCTCCTTGCCTGTATTGATCAGCGAGGTTAGTATCTCCCGAAAGCTCTCAGGGTCTCCTGCTGCGAAGGCAGCCAGCTGATCGAGGTTGTAGCCGTTGTTATTCTCGTTTGCCAGCAGTTCACGGCCACTGACCGTACTTACTCCTATTTGCTGGCCCGAGACCACATCAATGAGCGTCCGGGGAAGGAAGGGTTTTTGAATGAACGCAGAGAACCCCGGTGAGGCATTCTGGCCAGCGTGCATCCCTGAAACAGCAATGGCCGGGATGGGACCTCCATTTTTATCCTGTATCTTTTTCAGTAATTCCACCCCGTTGATTCCAGGCATCTGGATATCCATGATTAGCAGGTCGGTACAGCCCTTTTTAAACGATTCCAGGGCCTTACGCGGGTCATTGAACGTATGGACTTGCATACCTGTAGATCGCAACACAGAGGCGATCATTTCAAGCAGCGTGGGGTCGTCATCAATGATCCAGACCACCTGGATTGCCACATGGCCCAAAGCAGTCTGAGGCTTGCCATTCAGCGCTTTGGATGGGCTCTCAGCCAG
>JACMKG010000435.1 GCA_014380255.1 Prolixibacteraceae bacterium
GCACAAATGCCTGGATAGTTCCACCGAATCCACCTCCGTGAACACGCCATGCACCTTTTCCTTTCAGGATCATTTCACTCAGTGCCAGAGCCAGAGATACCACCTGCTCGTCTTTGTGAACCACGTCGAAGATATTCTGGTTGTACATGTAGGAACTGTAACCTGATTCAACCACCATTTTCAGGAATGACTGAAAGTCGTTGTTTTCAAGGGCAGCCACTTGGTCAACTACACGCTGGTTGTCACCCTGAAAGTGGAAGGCACGCAGGATAGCCCTGTCGCCTGTTTTTTCACGGATCTCAGGAATTTTCTCCACGATTTGCTCCAAGGTTACTTCCCGAAGCACTTTAGCGCCCAAAACGGCTGCAACGGCCTTCATTTCAGTGGGAAGCGAGGCATATTCAGCCTGCGAGGCAGCATCATCATGACCACCACCTACATCGGTAATTACCAAAGCAAAGCCTGTGGAAACAAAGTCAAAGTCCACTTCTTTTACAATAGGCTTCGAGGGATCTTTAAAATCAATGGTGATCAATCCTCCAACAGAGCAGGCGGTTTGATCCATCAGCCCGCATGGTTTTCCAAAGTAATTGTTTTCAGACCACTGGCCGATAATCGCGTTTTCTACACCGCTCATTTTACCGCCGTTGAACAGATGGTTTACAATGGCACCGATCAGCACTTCAAATGAAGCCGATGAGCTCAGACCTGAACCTTTGGGTACACGTCCTTCGATGCAGGCATCAAAACCGCCGATTTCATAACCCAGTTCTTTCATCCGGGCGCAAATACCTTTTACCAGGGACGAAGAAGTATAGAACTGAGACTCATCAATGGTCAGCTCCGACAGGTCTACCTGGAATTCAGGATAGCCAACCGATTTAATGCGGATCACGTTGGTTCCGTTTTTGGCTGCAACGGCAATGTTGTCCAAGTTTACTGCACCTGCCAGTACGCGTCCGTAGTTATGGTCGGTATGGTTACCGCCGATTTCAGTACGACCAGGAGAACTGAACAATTCAACATCCTCATTGGAAAAGGTAGTGTTGAATTCGTTCATCAAACCGATGTAACGATCAGCCTGTTCTTTTAAAACGGATGGGTTTACACCATACAACTCTTGAAACAAGGGGTTATTCCCCTCAGCAATTTTTGCTATCAATGAATTAATCTGTGCCATAGTTTTATCGATTTATTTTTAGTTAATGGGGTGATTCTTGTAATGGATATCCGGCAGGTTGTTCAGTCTCTGTGCTGCCTGTTCTGCCGTGATATCGCGCTGCGGGGTGGCAAGCATCTCGTAGCCTACCATGAATTTTTTAACTGATGCCGAGCGGAGCAGTGGTGGGTAAAAATGCATGTGCAAATGCCATTCGGGGTAGTCCCTACCATCGGTTGGAGCCTGGTGAAGGCCGGCTGAATAGGCAAAGGACACTTCAAAAAGATTGTCATACTTGATGGTCAGTTTCTGGTATACTTCTGCCAAAGCAGTTCTTTCAGCATCTGTCAGTGCCAGAATGTTCTGCACCGCCCGTTTGCTGATAATCATGGACTCAAAAGGCCATACGGCCCAGTAAGGTACCAGGGCTACAAAATGCTCGTTTTCAAACAGGATGCGTTCCCTCTTTTCCAGTTCGGCCTTCAGGTAATCGCCCAGCATGGTGGTACCGTGTTTTTCAAAGTATTCTTTTTGAGTCTTCGATTCTTTGGCAGGCTCAGTAGGCACTGATGAGGACGACCATATCTGTCCGTGGGGGTGCGGGTTGGAACAGCCCATGATAGCTCCCTTGTTTTCAAAGATCTGCACGTAGTTGATCATCTCATTGTCGCCCAGCTCTTTGTATTCATCGCACCATACATCCACCACCTTGCGAATGTCTTCGACCTTCATTTCCGGAATGGTAAGGCTATGATCATCACTGAAACAGATCACTTTACAGATGCCTCTGTCACTCTCAGCCTTGAACAGATCCCCTTCATCAACAGCCCCTACCGGCGAATCGGTTAACAAGGCGCTGAAGTCATTGGTAAACACGAAAGTTCCTTTATAGGGAGGATTGAACTTCCCTCCTGCCCTTTCATTGCCTGCACACAAATAGCAGGCAGGGTCATATTTCGGGCGTTCATCGGTGGTTGTCTTTTCAACCTGGCCCTGCCAGGGTCTTTTGGCCCGGTGAGGGGATACTAAAATCCAATCTCCGGTTAATGGATTAAACCGTCTGTGCGGATGTTCTTCAATATTAAAATTACTCATAAATAGAAACGTTTAGTTCATTAACCATTATTAATTCAAGCTGCTGGCCTCTGGCTTCTGGCAAAACCATACCCTTATCAACATGTACTGCCTTTGATCGAAGCCCCTCTTGCCAGTAGCCAGTAGCCAGCACCCTTATTGCCATTCTGTTTCTTGCAAGTTGACAGCCTCATTTATCTGGCAACTTGCCGTAATTATCAAAGTGACTTACGTCGGATCAGCGAAGAAAGATTCCTGATTTTCCCGGTGCTTCTTTCCTGAATCATCTGAGCGAGGGTTTTACCCATCAGCTGAAAATCAGTGGAGATGGTTGTAATACCCCCGGCCACCACTTCTTTTAACACCGTATCATTGAAAGAAACAATCCCGGCATCTTTCCCCAATTCAAGATTTTTCTCTCCGGCCATTTTCACCAGCTGCACCAGCGTACGGTCAGAAGGGACAAAATAAGCCTCTCCTTTTTTCATTTCCTTGTTCAGCACATTACGGATGATCTCTGATTTAAAGCCGTGTTCTTTGCAGAAACGTTCAAAGCCCAGCATACGCCCTTCTGGCTCCTTGCCTCCGGGAAACACCATGATGAGCTTGCTGTACTTCTGAAGCAAATCACTGCTGCTTTTCAAGGCATCGTACACATCCTTCTCAAAATCCTGGTAAACAACCGGGTAATCAGACAGGTCTTTCTTTTTCCGGTCGAGAATATAGACTTTATCCTTTGGAAGTTTACCGATAACATCAGCCGTATAGTCGAACGTGGCAGGCATAATTACATAGGAGGTATATTTGCCGGCACTCACAGAGATTAAGTCCTTAAAGA
>JACMKG010000436.1 GCA_014380255.1 Prolixibacteraceae bacterium
ATTGAGACGGCCTTTTGTTTTTATATTAAATGATATCGAATGGAATAATGGATCAATACCTTTTCCTTAAAAGCTAATGAATAAAAAGCCTTCCGCCCTCCTTGAGTATTTCCACTAAAACTACAGAACCCGGATGCCCTTTCTTAAAAAAAGGAAGAGCAGTACCTTAACGGATACTGCTCTTCCTTTTTTATGGTTGCTACCTGATTTAGCTTCTTGATATGGGGGCATTAAACCGGAACCCTATTCCATGAAGGTTCAGTATCTTGATCCGGTCATCGCTACCAAGGTATTTGCGTAGCCGTGAAATAAACACATCCAGGCTGCGCCCAAGGTAATAATCATCCGATCCCCAAACCTGTTTAAGGATGTCCGAGCGGCTCAGTACCTTGTTGGGATTATCACAAAAATAGCGCAGCAATTCAGCTTCCTTGTAGGTAAGAGTTTTACGCTCCCCGTTGGCATCCAGCACCAGGCTGTCGGAGTAAAAGTTGAAATGGCCTACTTTATAAAAGTTCTTCTCGTTGACACTGTCAATGGTGCTAACGCTTCGCTTGAGGAAAATACGGATCTTGAGTAGCAACTCTTCCATGCTGAAAGGCTTGGTGATATAATCATCGCCACCAATCGTTAGCCCTGTAATCTTATCTTCACTCATCGACTTGGCTGTGATGAAAATGATGGGCACATGATCATCCATCTCCCTGATCTCCTTGGCAAGGGTAAATCCGTCCTTTTTGGGGAGCATGACATCCAGAAGGCATAAACTAAATTTCCCGGCCATAAATACCTTTAAAGCAGCCTCGCCGTCCTCTACAGAGCTTACAATATAACCCGCCTGTTCCAAATTATCCCGGACAATAAAATTGAGGGTCGTATCATCCTCAACCAACAGTATTTTTTCGCCTTGGTAAGTCATTTTTTGGGTTTCTGAATTTCAACGATAAAAGTACTTCCTTTTCGTGAATTTTCCAGCACATTTATTCTCCAACCATGACGCAATACAATCTTTCTGACATAATCGAGGCCTAACCCAAATCCTTTGACATCATGCACATTCCCGGTTGGAACCCTGTAGAAGCGGTTAAATATCTTTTTGCGCAATTCTTTTGGTATCCCGATCCCGTTATCATCGAATGAAATAATATAATGGCTGTTGGATTCATCCAGCCTGATAATGATTTCGGGAACTACCTTGCAATACTTAATGGCATTGTCCAGAATGTTGAAAATAAGATTTGAAAAATGCAGGGAGTCTGCATTTACTAAGGCCACGGCTACTTTTGATTCAAGAGATATGGAATACTGATTTCCATTCTGACTGTTTTTGAATTCACTGACGGAATCAGCTATAAATGAATTTAATTCAATCAACTCAAGGTTTAGCTTAAGCTTAGTCTTTTCGATGGTTGCCATTTGAAGCAATTTCTCCACATGATCAGAAAGCCTTTTATTTTGCTGCCCGACTATTTTCACATATTCCCTTAACCGGTCAGGCTGCTCGATGATATTGGGGCTTGAAAGCACCTTAGCTGCCAATCCGATAGAGGCAATCGGAGTTTTAAATTCATGAGTAAGGTTATTAATGAAGTTCTTCTGAATCTCGCTCAGCCTTTGCTGTTTAATGATGATATAGAGTGCATAGCCAAAGAAAACGACTACAAAAAACAGGATGCCGGTCATAAAATACCAGCCTATCAAACGTGAATTATAGAATTGCGACCGGCTGGGGAAATGAACTCCAAAGTAATAGGTGTATTTCTCGCAGGTAGGTAAATCGCATATCTTGCTCTTCTTATTTACTTTATTCAGATGCTTGTCATACATCATTTCTTCCACCGAACAGGAAGCAGTATCCCGGTTCTTAGGATGCTTGTTATTGACACGTGAATGGTCTGCTTTCAAGGTATTGCCATTGATCATCTTTTTAGAGTTGCAATCGTAAATACCATATTCAAACGGAACATTTAAATTGCGCTTCTTGAATTCAAGGATCAGAAAATGCTCCAGCAGATTGGGGTCAATCACATCATTTACATTCACTACGTAATAATTGTTCGATATCTGATCAACGGGGCAGTTATCCGAGATAATCCGGCTCTTTCCATATACTTTGCCGTTATACTCATTGATTTGGGTTGCAACACTGCGTAAGGCGGAGGTGGTTAATTCATGAAACTTCTTTTCATTTAAATCATATGAATATTTTAGGAAGAAGAATTGGATCAATAGAATTCCAAGGACCGAAACAGTGGCCATTATAATTACAAAACCAATGGAATTTCTTTTCATAGGGTCGAAGGTCATTTAGGACACTACGAAACTACATAAAAAAATGAATTCTTTGGTTCATTAACAGTTCATTAACAAAACTTTGTAGGTATTATGAATAATTAATCGAAAGGTTTTTTAGATTTGTATGCTTAAGGAACGATAACCTATATTTCTCTATATCTTTGGAAGATTATATATTCTACTACCATATTTAAATTAAAACTAATATGAAAATTACAATGACGCTTTTAATGGCAATTTTTACTTGTATGCCATTTATTAACAAGGCACAAACGGCCACTAACAAATCGCGTATAGCTTTTGAAAAGTTACAACACAATTTCGGAACCTTCAAGGAAGAGTTGGGGCCCCAAACCTTCTCTTTCAATTTCAAGAATGAAGGATCAGTTCCATTGATTTTGAACAATGTTCAGGCTTCCTGTGGTTGTACGACCCCCGAATGGACACGGCAGCCTGTTGCTCCGGGTGCAAAGGGAATTATAAAAGTTAGCTACGATCCAAGGAACCGTCCAGGGGTATTCAACAAGACGATCAGGGTTAGTTCCAATGCTGAAAACCCAGAAGTTGTTTTAACGATTTTAGGAGAAGTGACCCCAAGGGCCCGTACAGTCGAAGAAGACTTTCCAAATGAAATAGGCCCGCTTCGTGCCAAGACCAACCACATTGCTTTTGTGCAGATGAAAGAGAACCAGTTAAAAAAAGATAGCACCGAGGTTATCAACACCTCTGACAAGACCGTTCAGCTGAGCTTTAAAACGCCCCCTTCACACCTGAGTGCTGTTATCAGGCCTGCTAAACTGGCTCCCAAGCAAAAAGGTTATATCGTGGTTACTTTTGATGCCAGCAAAATTAAAGCCTACGGATTTGTGATGCACCGCATCTACCTGAATGTGGATGGCCAGGATAACTATAATAACGCAATTTCAGTAAGTACCACCCTGGAAGAAGACTTCTCCAAACTGTCAGCTGCTGATTTGCAACTGGCACCGGTGGTTAAATATGATGCCGAATCCTTTGATTTTGGAGACATTAAACCAGGAAGTAAGGTGGAACATACCTTCAGCCTTAAAAATGCCGGCAAAAAGGAATTAATCATCCGTGATGTAAAAAGCTCCTGTGGATGTACGGCCGTATCACCCTCAAAAAATGTAATAGCAGCCGGTGAAAGTGTGCCCCTGAAAGTGGCCTTTGATTCAACTGGTAAAAGCGGCAGGCAGAACAAAACCATTACGGTCATTACCAACGATCCAAAGAATCCAACCACTGTTTTAAGAATTGCAAGCAATATTTTGCCTCTGTAGTTTGATTAGCATAAAACATTTCCTTAAAGCCACTCCTAACCAGGGTGGCTTTTGTTTTTTTATTATTATCCTATCTTTTTAATAATCAATTCAAATGGCTCGCTACTGATTTCCGGCCCAGGTTAATCGCATGGCGTTCATTTCGTTTGATTGTCAATAAGGTCAAATAAATTCACCCAGTTCTGGTTAAAAAAACTGGTTAAGTGCATCTTCCCGCCAGGGCAATGTCATTAAGTAATGGGAAATAAACAATCCATAGGTTTTGATTCGTTTTATCCGATTCATCTCCAAAGAGCCACATTCCTTTAGGGATAGAATATGAGTAGAAAAATTCTCTTGGTTTTCGTGGGACTATTCTTTCTACCCCTATTCGGTGCCTAGAGGCACAGGAGGGCAGGATCACATTTACTACCTTTGATTGTTATTTTTGGCAATTACCTGATTACTTTCTAAAAAGGCATTACCAATCCATGATCATCCATCTGCCAGTCCCTATCCATTGCGATCATCTGTAACTCATTAGTAACCCATCTGTAACCTTTCTGTAACCTCAGATACAGAACGGTTACTAATGGGTTACTAATGGGTATCTAAAGCAGGCAATGTTCAAGGAGAGATCAGCAAACCACAGGCCTGTAAATACGATGGCAGGGTTGGAAATCTTGGAATAGTAAAAGGTAAAATTAAAAAGGCAGAAGGCAAAAAAGGGGACGAGGGGACGAAAAAAACACGAGAGGACGTGGGTGCTGATCAAATTCAGGATCGTAAATCAACGGAATTGATGTCCTATCAAAACGGAAGCCTCGTAAGGCCACGATACAGCGTAGCCAAAGAATAAAAAGAAAGGAGAAAAAAGCATTAGAAAAAACAAAATTCAATCCACATACAGGCTTTTTGTACACATTATTCGTTAAAAGTGGTAAAAGGATCATTTTTATTCTTTTTGATAATTACATTCGCATAAAATTTAGAAACATGTTTGGAGATTCGTCATTTCACCATATAGAGAATGATCCGGAATATTCGGGTTTGAATGTAAATCAGGGAATTGAGCCACTACCATCGGTAAACGAAAATTCAGTCAAGCGGTTCCTTCATCATAAAAAAAAGAAGGCGCTGACCGTTTCTCAGTATGTGGAGGGAATACTGAATGGGGATATTACGATCCTAAGCCAGGCTGTTACCCTTGTTGAAAGTTCAAAGCCGGAACACCAGGAAATTGCACAGGAAATCATTGTAAAGTGTTTACCCTTTAGCGGGAACTCAGTCAGAATAGGAATTACCGGAGTTCCGGGTGTTGGTAAAAGCACTTTTATCGAGGCCATGGGAAAATTCATTACCTCGAAGGGAAATAAACTGGCTGTACTGGCCATTGATCCAAGCAGTGAACGTACCAAAGGAAGTATCCTGGGAGATAAGACCCGCATGGAAGATCTTTCTATTGACCCGTTGGCCTATATACGCCCCTCCCCTTCTGCCGGTTCATTGGGTGGAGTAGCCCGGAAAAC
>JACMKG010000011.1 GCA_014380255.1 Prolixibacteraceae bacterium
AGATTAACAAATTCAAAGAAGCGATAGAAGTTCTTATCCAGCAATTCGTTCATTGAAAGATCGAAGAACCGGTAACCTTCGGTGACATATTCGTTGAACTTTTTATAACTGCCAGGCTCCATGGCTTCCAGTTGTGCTTTCATCTTCTTATGGCTACGGGTAAAGGAGAAATGTGAACCATCACCGAAAAATAGCTTATATACCGGTTCAAGGGAAGTGGTTTCCAGATCCTTATCCAGGTCAATATCCAGTTCTTTAAGCACTTTGCGATACAGGGAAGGCATCAGAAGGATGGTTGCTCCAAGGTCGAAGCGATGGCCTTCTTCGATCATCTGACCGCATCGTCCCCCCGGATTGGCATTTTTCTCATATACTTCTACCGAATAGCCCTTTTTGGCAAGAAAAGCTGCAGTCGCGATCCCTCCTACTCCTGCTCCAATGATGACCGCTTTCTTTTGTGTTTGCATAAGTTGATATTCTGTCTTCAATGTTAGCTGATACCCTATCAATATTCGTTTTTTATATTGATAGTTATTAATTTCAATGAATAGTTAATGAGGTAAACGATTTTAAACCCCAGCAAATTCAGGAGGAAAAACAACTGTTCCCGTAACTCCCTGAAGTGATCCTTCTGATAGTTCCAAAGCCATAAACACATCATCGGATGGCAAGTCTATGGGAGATTTGATATTCCATGTGGAGCATCGTTTATAACCAAACTTTGGATAATACTCAGGATGGCCTACAAGGATGACTGATTGATAACCCAGTTCCATGGCCTTTTGATGGCCTGCCAAAATAAGCTGAGAGCCTATTCCTTTATTATGAAACTCAGGAAGTATGGAAACTGGGGCCAATACCAAAGAGCGAAATTGTTGCTGCCCGTTGTCAATGATCAGCGGAGAAAACAGGATATGGCCCACTACTTTCCCTTCAACTTCAGCTACCAAAGAAAGTTCAGGAATAAAAGAATTGCTTTTGCGAAGATTATGAACCAGCATTCCTTCTTTACCCTCGCTGAAAGGCATGGTTTTAAAGGCTCGTTCAGTTAATTCAACCACCCATTGGTAATCGTCAGGTGTTTCTTTGCGGATGTTGGCAGTCAGGTTCATGGTCTATGATTTGGAACAGCGAAGATAAATGCAATCTTTTTATCCACAAAAGTAAAAGAACATGAATGACTAGTATTTACCGATAAAATGACCGTTTTGGGGGATTAAAACCAGAGGTGTTCTGGAAGATTTAAAAATTGCCACCAAAACACCAATGCACCAAATCTCACCAAACATTAATTGCTGATTTATTTTCCTATTCGCCCAGCCACTTTTTAAACGTGGTTACTTTATCAATGCTCACAAAGGTATCCTCCACCGGTTTGGGTGAAAGTTCCAGCTTCAGATGACTTTTCGGGAATACATGTACCTGCTTGATCGAACCATGTTTGATCAGATATTGCCTGTTGATACGGAAAAAGTCGTTAGGGTTCAGCTCATTGAGTAAAATGTCCAGTGAATAATCAACCGGATAATGCTTCTGGTCATTTAAAACAGCATAGGTCACCCCTTCCCTGGAATAAAAGTAAGCTATTTCGGATACACTGAACGATTTGATTTTCTGACCATAGGATACCGAAAAGCGGTCACGGTAGCTAACATCCTTTTTATTGATCAGGTCAAAAAGAGCTGACATATCAATTCCGTTCTTCTGCCCATTCCATGCTTTGTATTTAGCGATGGCATTATTGAGTTCCTCCTGAACAATGGGCTTCAGCAAATAATCAATGCTCCGTAACTTAAAGGCCCGGATGGCATATTCATCAAAAGCGGTGGTGAAGATAATGGGAGAATCCACTTTTACTTTTTCAAAGATGGCAAAGCTCAGATCATCCTCCAGGTGAATATCCAGGAAGATAAGGTCGGGATGGGCATGCGTTTTAAACCATTCTACCGAATCTTCCACCGACTCAAGTTTTGCCAACACCTTTATGGTCGGATCATATGACAAGATCATATTTTCAAGACGGCGTGCAGCCAGTTGCTCATCTTCAATAATAAGAACGTTCATGGGTATTTTAGTTTAAAGTTTCAAGTTTCAAGTTCAAAATTTAAAGTTCAAAATTTAAAGTTAAGAATTCAGTCCAACAAGAACCTTAAGAACCTTAAGGTCTTTAATATCAAAGAGGATGATTCTATGAAAGAGCCGTACTCTTACCCCATGCCCCATGCCCCTTGCTTTTTCTAAGGTTTTCTTACAATATCTTTAAATACCGAAGCGTCCATAGTTCTTCTTTTATCATCGGGCCAGTTGCTGTATTTTTCAATGATGCGCATCAATTCTGTTTTTACGATGGGCTTGAGTAAAAAATCTATTCCTTTTGTAATGAAAGCACGGGTTGATAGTTCATCGGTTGCTGTTGTAAAGACTATCGGACAAGTAATGGAAATACGATCAAATATAGCAAAGCTTAGATTATCTTCCAGGTGAATGTCCAATAAAATAAGGTCCGGTTCAGGGTTATTGCTGAGCCATTCAATGGAATCAGCCACTGATTCAAGTTTGGCAACTACTTCAATGGAAAGATCGATTTCATTGATCAACCTTTCCAGCCTGCGTGCTGCAAACTCTTCATCTTCGATAATAACAATTTTCATAATGAATATTTATAAATTCTCTGTTATTCCCCTATCAGGGGTATTTTTGCAATAAAATGACTAGCAGTCTTCTCAAAGGCCGGAATGGTATTGTTGAGCAACCGGTACCGGTTCTGTATGTTTTTCAACCCCACACCCGTAGAGGTCATATGCGCTTCACGTTCCTGAAGATTGTTAACTACGTTCAGCTGGTTGATATCATCAATGAAAATATCAATCACCAAAGGCGATCTTTTAGACATGGCATTGTGCTTGATGGCATTTTCAATGAGCAACTGCATGGCCAGGGGAATGATCTGGTAATTCATCTTATTATCACTAATGCGGATGTTTACCTTCACCTTATCCATAAAACGAATGTTGATCAAAAAGATATACGCATTCAGGAACCCCAATTCGGTGCTCAGACTTACCAATTCATTGTCTTTGTTTTCAAGCACATAACGATACACCTTAGCCAGGTGCTCGGTAAACTTCTCGGCCAGTTCAGGTTCCAGCCTGATCAGTGAGGTAAGTACATTCAAACTGTTAAAGAGAAAATGAGGATTCACCTGCTGCTTCAATACATCAAACTGCGACTGCAGATTCTCCTTTTGCAGTTTCAGCAGTTGGGTATTGGCTTTAGTCAACTCTTTGGTACGCTCCCTGACCGTCTTTTCCAAATCCATATTGATCTGTTCAAGCCGTTTATGGGCCGCT
>JACMKG010000437.1 GCA_014380255.1 Prolixibacteraceae bacterium
AATATCAATGATGGGATATTTATCTGCAAAAATGGCCGGCTGGAGTACGTGAACAAAGCAATGAAACGCATCTTTGGATATTCTAAATTCAAGATGGAAGGATTGATGCTTTCTCAATTAGCCTTGCCTGATTACCAGGAAGAGTTGAACCAGATACTCCATCTGAATTCCTCATACAACCAGCTTCTAAATATTGAAATAGAATGTTTAAAGAAAGATCATACCAATATTCATGTTGAAATTCTTTGCAGCTATGTGGCCAGGGAAAAGGTGATTTACGGAGTGGTCCATGATATCACCGACAGAAAGCAAATCCAGAAAAATATTGTAAAAGCTATTATTCTCACTGAAGAAAAGGAAAGGGCTTATTTTTCAAAAGAGCTGCATGATGGCCTTGGGCCTTTACTGTCGGCCATCAAGCTTTACCTCCAATGGTCGGAAAGGCCTAACAGCACTAACTCGCGCGTTGAAATTATTCACAAAGCGGAAGACATTCTGGAAGAAGCGCTAACCACCGTTAAAGAGATATCGAACAAACTAAGCCCTCATCTGCTTAATTACTATGGGCTTACCTCTGCTATCCAAAGTTTTGTTGATAAAGTGGAAGAGACAACCAGCATAAAGATTAACTTTGATAGTAATGTCAACATTCGATTGGGTAATGAGATTGAAGCTGCCTTTTATCGTGCCGTCATTGAATGTATCAACAATACGATGAAATATGCCAGGGCTCAGAACATAACCATTATTCTCAATTACTCAGGAGATCAGCTGCAATTGCATTACACAGATGATGGAATAGGTTTTAACCTGCAGGAAACGCTTTCTGTAAAAAAAGGATTGGGCTTGTATAACCTGCAAAACCGAATTCAGACCATAGGTGGAAGAATTAACATGTACAGCAGTCCAGGGAAAGGGGTAAACTACAACATTGTTGTAAAACTATAAATCAAATAACCTTATTATTCGTAAGAATACATAAATTTGACTTTCATTTGATCAGTATGAAGAAACCGGAAATTATAATTGTTGATGACCATCTTATTTTCAGACAAGGATTAAAATCTCTTATCACAAGTGAGAATATCGCTTCAGTGATCGGGGAAGCCTCCAATGGTAAAGAATTCCTCCAGCTGCTTACAACCCTGAGACCTGATCTGGTATTGATGGATATCGACATGCCTCACATGAATGGAATGGAAGCCACGCAAAAAGCATTGGAACTGATTCCTGATTTAAAAATCATAGCATTCACCATGTTTGGCGACGAGGAATATTATTACAAAATGATAGATCTTGGGGTAAAGGGTTTCATTCTGAAATCAAGTGGTATCAATGAACTTGAAAAAGCTATCAAGGAAGTTATCATGGGAGAGAGCTATTTCTCCAATGAAGTACTGCGGAAGATAATCAGCAACCTGGGACGTAAGAATACCAGTAAAACCAATGAGAATGCCAGCCTTACCACCCGGGAACTGGAAGTGCTTCAACAAATATGCCTAGGTTTGAACAATGATGAAATTGCAAAAAAACTGTTCATTAGCCCGAAAACTATTAAAAGTCACCGGTCGAACCTACTGGAAAAAACAGGATGTAAAAATACACCTGCCTTAATCCTTTTGGCTATAAAGAATAAATGGGTGGAGCTTTAAGACAACCAGCTGCCGGGTGAAAATAACTGGCAGCCAGTTAATGGTCTTGGGATTGTTTTGATCATGCTGATGAAAAAGCAACTTGTTTCAAAGAGCTTTTTATACAAACTAAAAAATAAGACACTAAAAGCTAAAGCTCCGCGTACTCCTTTTGGCGGATACGACACCCACCTTTCTGCCTACACAAAATACTTATTTTATCCGTACCGCTTTCCTCTTTTAGTCTTTACCAGCCATTTATTAATCCTGTACTTTTATTAACTTAAAGTTCAATTCTTTATACCCCTTACATTTAGTCGGGTATAAAGAATTGTGAAGAAAAAACAATTGAAAGTAATAAGCTATTGTATTCCCAAAAATTGAACTCTTATGATTTCCAATTTACAAAAAAAACCCGACATTATTATTGTGGATGATAATCTAAACTTCCGGCAAGGTTTAGTATTCCTCATTACTGTTGATGATGTTGCCACAGTAATAGGAAAAGCATCTAACGAGAGAGAATTTATTGAGCTACTCTCAGATCTGAAGCCGGATGTGGTATTAATGGATATCAACATGCTTCAGAATAACGGAATGGAAGCCACACAGCGGGCCTTGCAGTTAATGCCTGATTTAAAAATTATTGCATTCACAATGTTTGGTGACGAGGAATACTATAACAAGATGTATAAGCTGGGGGTTAAAGGGTTTCTATTGAAATCAGCGGGTATTGTTGAACTTGAGAAAGCCATTGAGAAGGTGATGAATGGCGAAAACTATGTATCAGATCAACTGCTTAGAAAGATCATCATCAATTATGCCCGCAATAACTCTGACAATTTTATTGAAAAAGCCGGACTTTCAGCCATCGAAACAGAAATCATGCAGCATGTTTGCCAGGGGTTATCGAATGAAGACATTGCTAACAAATTATCTGTTAGCATTCTGACCATTAAAAACCATAAAGCAAACCTGTTGAATAAGATAAGTTGCCAGTATACTTCCCATGAAGTCCTCAATGATTCAGGCTACATGTTAAACTGAAGAGGAGAAATAGGTTATCCGAATATAATAAACCTTACTTCTTTACACCCGTATAAAAATTCTACACATGAAAGTCTGAAAGCTTTATTCGTATTGTTTTTATTTCAAATCAAATAAATCTAAATTCTATGGAAAAATTCATTCATACAAACCAAATAGATTCTGAAGATAAATACATGCTGGAAGCTCAGGTAACAGCAAACATTCGTTTAGTAATCAACATTGCAAAGCGATTTCAAAACAATGGCTTTTCTTTAATCGATCTGATTAGTAAAGGAAAATCGGGGCTTACCAGAGCTTTTAAAAGTTTTGATGAATCTAAAGGATATGACTTTATCGATTATGCAACCTGGCATATCAGGCAGTCAATTGTACGGTCTATCGCGGAGAATCAACCCAAAAGACCAACTCCATTGAATAAAATTGGGTTACTAATGAAAACACAGAACTCGGTCTTAAAATCCGATCATTTCTTTTTACGAGAACCGGGAACCAGGGATATGGAAAGCATTAAAGAATTTCGCATGAAAGTGGCTCCGGAAGCCAAATTAGCCAATAACAGATACTCCGAAACTTAATACATTCAAAAGCAGCGCCAAAAAGATTCTTACGATTTCGTAGCTTGCACAAACATGCCTGGGTATCGTGTTTTAATAAGCTCTTCGCTAGAAGGTCACTTGATTAATTGAATTCATAACCTCGGAATCCCATTAATGACATAAATACTTGTGTGCAAAAAGCCAGGATTTATTCTATTTCGCCCATAAATTACAAAACATACAGAGAGCTCAATAGTAATATTTTGAATTAAAATCTTTATCTTTATATAGATAGGCCAAGCATTTACGAATTCTAATCAACAGCAACTACTATGAATAATTTCTTTCGAACTCTTATTGCAGGATACGGTGCCTCCAAATTAGGGGGAGGATGCCTGAGTACTATTGTCATATTTGTGGTACTATTCCTTTTACTAAAACAGTGCGGATAAATTAACCGATCATCTTTGTTGGATCAACCCATTCGGTAAATTGCTCATCGGTTACCAAGCCCAGTTCAATGGCTGCCTGGCGAAGGGTTTTGTTTTCCAGAAGGGCTTTTTTGGCAATTTTAGCTGCATTCTCATACCCGATGTGAGGATTAAGTGCTGTTACGAGCATCAATGAATTGGAAAGATGCTTGCTGATTTGATCGTAATTGGGTTCTATGCCTGCAACGCAATTAACCGTAAATGATTGGCAGGCATCACCTATCAAACGGGCTGATTGTAACACATTAGCAGCAATCAAGGGCTTAAACACATTAAGCTCAAAATGACCGTTCGCCCCTCCTACCCCAACAGCCACATCATTTCCCATTACCTGGGCACAAACCATGGTCAGGGCTTCCACCTGTGTTGGATTCACCTTGCCGGGCATAATGGAAGAACCGGGTTCATTGTCAGGAATAAATATTTCGCCAATGCCGCTTCTGGGCCCTGAACTAAGCATGCGTATATCATTTCCAATTTTCATCAGCGATACAGCCGCCCGTCTTAAGGCACCACTCAGTTCCACCATGGCATCGTTGGTTGCAAGGGCCTCAAACTTATTGGGTGCCGTTACAAAGGGCAGACCTGTGAATTCGGCAATCTTAGCGGCTACGGCTTCAGCATAACCTTTGGGGGCATTCAATCCGGTGCCTACAGCAGTGCCTCCAAGGGCCAGTTCAGCAACCATCTGCAAAGCATTTTGAATAGCCCTTATGGAATTAACCAGTTGTTGGCTATATCCCGAGAATTCCTGTCCAAGGGTTAAAGGGGTCGCATCCATAAAATGAGTCCTTCCAATTTTAACAACTTGTTGGAAAGCCTGCGATTTTTCCAACAATGTATCTTTCAATACATGCAAACCCGGCAAGGTTGTCTGTGCAACCAATTTATAAGTTGCAATATGCATGGCTGTAGGAAACGTATCGTTGGAGGATTGCGATTTATTGACATCGTCATTGGGATGCAGCACTTTTTGTGCATCGGTAAGCAAACCTCCGGTCAGAACGTGGGCACGATTGGCAATCACCTCATTCACATTCATATTGCTCTGTGTACCTGAACCAGTTTGCCAAATGACCAGTGGAAACTGATCATCGAGTTTTCCTTCAATAATCTCATCACAAACAGCTGAGATCAAATCCCGTTTCTCAACCGAAAGGATACCCAGCTCCTGATTGGTATAAGCAGCAGCCTTCTTTAAATAGGCAAAGGCATAAATGATCTCCTTAGGCATGCTTGCTTCACTGCCAATCCGGAAGTTATTTCGTGAACGTTCGGTCTGGGCTCCCCACAGTTTATCAGCGGGAACCTTTACTTCCCCCATCGTGTCGTGTTCAATTCTGTAGTCCATACGAATAGTATTATTGGTTTTTATTAACCGGATATCCCACCAAATAGGCGATACCCATTCCATATTTATTCTTTACCATTCCTGAATTCCAGGTATAACTATAAGCTATATCAGCCTCCATGGCCATTTTCAACATTTCTTTCGGCTTGTAAAGCCTAAGCACTGAAACGATGCCATCCCATACCGTGCATAGAGGGATAACCGGTATGACGTAGGTGAACAGTAACCGTGAAACACGAAATGGCCTGATTAACGGGGTACACAAGAAAATTAGGATAGGATGCAGCACCAGAATGGCCAGGATCATCCACCCATTTCTGTTGCCACCATCAAAGATTCCTATGGCCCTTTGGCTCTCGATAGCATTTTTTATGACTGCTGTTGCCTTTCCTGGATCGAAATGATGAAACCCTGAAAACAAGGTTCTGAATCCAAGCAATTCACAAGGTACCGAGGTGGCATCTACAGGCCTTGCAACATAAGAAATAGCCCCGTTGGTGTTTTGGGAAAGATGTTTGTAAATTAAGGTACTTGGAAACAAGTCCGTAAGGGTGATCTTAACATCCATTCGAAGGGTGTGTTTCAGATTGTCATAGACTCCTTCCATGGCTCCACCGCTTCCTGAGCATAAATCAAGAATCTGGTAGTTGTTCGTCTTTATAAGCGCCTCTCTTAAAATGGGTAATACGGGTTGGTATAATTTAAAAGTATGAAATAAAAACCGAAGGTAATCGGTCATGTAGTTCCTGATAACATCAGGGAACCACGATTGATCTTCAAATTCAAATCCACGGAATCTCATTTCAGTGCCTGTTTTAAATAATTACTCAAACCTTTTTCATCAAATCCCTGACAACGCCAGGCGATATATAAATCTGGGCGTACGAGGTAGCAACCGGCTTCCTTTATTCCAAACAGTTTGAAAAGGGATTGTGTTACGCTGTCATCCTCTATATGTTTAAGTGAAAGGACATTCTTATATTCCTGAACAACCGTTTGAAAGGATGCCGGTAGTAAATGCTTCCCAAATACAAACAGGTAAAAGGTGGTTGGGACTAATCCATCATCTAGAGATACCTTTTTGCCTCTTTGTTCATAAGTGAAATAAGGCAGACGTTCACCCGGTTTGGGTGAATGATCCGGGAAGTCGCCATGAGGGAAAGATGCTGTGAGATTGCTTTTTTTATACCTGATACCTATGCCCGATACGGAAGAGAAAATACGGCTGCAAAGATGAGGGCTTTTACTAAGTAGCGACAAGACAAGGGGAAGCACCCGTGGGAAAAGCTGCAACCGGGTAAACCTTGACAATACTGAATGGGAAGTCATAAAAGAATATACCCAATCCGTATAACGAATAATGTTTAAGGCCAGGGGCCTTCTTTCGGCCTGATAAGTATCCAAAAGCTTTTCATCTGCTAATTCGTGAATCACAAAAGCCAGTTTCCATGCCAGGTTATGAGCATCCTGCAGACCGGTATTCATCCCCTGTGCACCCACTGGACTGTGCACATGAGCTGCATCGCCCATTAGAAAACACTGCTTATGTCTGAATAAGGTGGCACATCTGGAATGCGACCTGAAAACAGAGAACCACCGCGGTTTAGACAGATGTATCTCTGAAGACAGCTTCTTGCTGAAGAAGTTTCTCACTTCCTCAAAGCCTGCTTTCTCTTGTTGGATAACCGGGATAAGACCATCTATGCGCCATAGGTTTCCTTTCAAAGGAAAGAATCCTGAAGTAACATCGTTGGAAAAGAAAAAGAATATTTCTTTGGAAGATATGGGTAACCGGGCCTTGCAGTCGGTAATAAACAGCCTTGAAGCTTGAGTCTTTCCCGGGAAAGGAATATTCAGTTGTTTACGCACCACGCTTTCATGACCGTCAGCACCAATCAAAAACCTGGATTTCACAAGCTCTATCGAGCCGTCGGGCTTACTGATCTGTGAAGTCACCCTGTTATTCTCCTGGGTAAAGCCCATCAAAGATCGATCTCGTTCCACCCAATGCCCTTGATCCTTAAGAAACTGGCTAAGCAAGCTGACCGTTTGTCCTTGTTCAATCATCAGCAGGTAAGGGAAGCGGGTAAGGCTTTTACCAAAAGCACTCATATTGAGAAAGTAATTCTTTTTATGATTGAAGCGTATATGGATACCACGGGCAATAATACCTGCTTCCAAAGCCTTTTCTGCAATTCCCAACTGATGAAACACTTCCATGGTGCGGGCATGTACAATCAAGGCCCCTGAATAAACCGGGACAGATGTTTTTTTATCAATGATCCGAAATGAAATATGATGCAAGGCAAGCAAACAGCCCATCATCAGTCCAACCGGTCCTGCTCCGGCAATAAGGACATCCAACGGCTTGGCTGTATTAGTTTCCATGATCATTTGTTTTGGCAACGACCAAATACTTGAAGGCCCATCGTGCTTGTATGGAAAATACCCTTATTCCGGCCTCATACAACAACTTTTGCAACTCAACACGTGTAAAGGCCCGCAATACC
>JACMKG010000438.1 GCA_014380255.1 Prolixibacteraceae bacterium
ACCAGAATTCAAGGTAAGGTGAGTGATAGTGCCACGGGTGAATCCTTAGTATACAGTTATCTCTATTATGCCCAAACAGGTACCCTTACCAACGAGATGGGACACTTTACCATTGAAAACAATACATCAAAACCCCTTTCTATTAGCATTGCCCATTTGGGATACCATCGTCTGGATACGCTCATTCAACCCGGCTTCTCGGGCTTTCTGAACCTCAAGCTTATCCCCTTTCCTGTGGAACTGGCCCAGGTGAATATTAAATCCAGGGAGAAAAACATACTGGAATTACCAACCCAAAGTGATGCCATTGCTTTCAACCCCAGGCAGACGGCCAACATACCGCGCGTTGATGAAAACGACATGGTCAATGCCCTGACGCTCATCCCCGGGGTCAACTTCCTTGGGGGCCCTTACAGCGGGCTGTCCATCCGTGGCGGGTCTCCTTCTGAAAACCTGGTTACCATTGATGGCATACCCGTACTGGAAACCAATCATCTTTTTGGCAATGTGAGCGCGTTGAATGCCAAATTTGTTAAACAGGCCTTTGTATCGCGCGGGGGGTATGATGTGAGCAATGGCGACCGTATCTCAGGTATTGTGGAACTGGTAGGTAAAACAGGCAGGCAAAGCAGGCCGGAAGCAGAGGTATCGGCTAATTTGATCAATGGGAATGCTTATGCTGCGGTTCCTGTAGGTAAAAAAGTATCCATTTCGGGAGCTTTCAGCCAGTCGTATGTAGACCGGTGGCAGAACTATTTGTTCAACCGCCTGCAAAGCATATCGGCTCCCGGTGATGCCGGCACTTTCGGAGATGATGGCATAAGCCTCACCCCCATGATCCGTTACCAGGATGCCAACGGTAAAATAGCCATTCGGCCCAACGAGCACCAGGAGATAAATCTGAATTTCCTGTTGAGTGATGACTCCATGTATAAAGGCTTCGAGTTTGACAACGAAAGATCTTTCAAGGTCGAAGAAGCTGATGGACACAGTTGGGGATGGGGCATTAACTGGTCGGTTCAATCGGGTAAATGGCTTAATAAGCTGAGTGCTTCCTGGATTGGATTGGAACGCAGCTCATTGATTGAGGCAGGAAGGACAGCCCTTGCAACCAATCCCGGCAAGGGGAAAAAAGATCCCAACAGGGGGGCCAGGTATGAGATGGAATCTTCTCTAAATGAGGTAGAAGAACAGAAATTAACCTGGCAATCGGAGATCAGCCATTCCATCTTCCAGCATAAATTCGGTGCAGGCTGGGTATCGGATCATATCTCCTATCGCTTTAAGGTTCAAAAGATCAGCGGAGGTATCCCCATTGATTCGTTGAATGATCGTCGAAAATCCAATATTTACCATGCCTATTATCAGCAGCAAGTAAACCCGTGGAAACCTTTGAAAATAAGGATAGGGCTTCGTGCCGATTATTCTTCTGAAACAGGAAAGGTAATTTACCAGCCACGTGCAGGTATATATCTCACTCCTTCGGATAACCTGCAGTTCTATTACCTTGCAGGGAAATATGCCCAGTATCTTTCCCAGATCCGAAAAACCGATATTTACGGTAACTTCGACCAGGTGTGGTATCTGCCCGATGAAACCAACCAGGGGTTTCTCACTTCGATCCATCATGTGGGGGGCGTGCGGTTTGAAAAAGGAAAACTGCTTATCAACTTTGAGCTATATCAAAAGGCCACGGAGGGGAAGATGAACCTTTTTGCTTCCCTGTATAAAAAGAACAATGAAACCAGGATCGATTACCTGGCCTATTCCGGTAATGAAATCAATAAGGGCATAGATGTTTTTTTGCAGTACCAGGGCACCCAATGGACCCAGATGCTAGCCTACACACTTTCCAAATCCAAGGAAAGGTATGAAGAATATAACAGGGGCGAGTATTTCCCCAGCTTCAATGATCAGCGGCACCGCTTACGCGTTGTTGAAATGTACAGGATAAAAAGCTGGATTGCTTCTGCCAGCTGGACTTTCAGCACAGGCTTTCCCTCCCCTTTCCTGGCAACAGGTGAAGAGACCTTGCAGCTAAGTCGTATGAACAACTTCTCGCAGCTGGACTTCGGACTGGTCAAACGGTTCCGTTACAAACATTTTGCCCTGGATGCAGGAGCCTCTTTGCTCAATGTCCTTGACAATAAAAATATCCTTGAAAGCGATTTTTTCTCACTCACCGATGCTACAGGAACAAGCACCATGAGTTCCGAGCTTACAGCCATTTCATTTACCCCGGTTTTTTATATCAACATCCGCCTGGATTAGGATGAAAAAAATTTGCACTGTTTTTATCTAACTGCGGTAGGGTAAATTCATAGCTATGGATACTATAGTTCAAAGAACAGAAAACAGGATAGAAACCCTATTCACCCGACGTTCATCAAACAACAAAATTTAAACAATCATTTTCAATATTGCCGGCAATAGAGAGATGAAGGTTTCGGGTTGTTTTAACAAAGTTAAACATGAAAAAAAAGTAATCATATTAAAAGTAAAGACATGAAAAAAAGAATTATTCAATTCACTATGATGGTACTGGTAAGTGCTCTAGTTGGATTAACTGCTTGTCAGGAAAATTCAGAGGATATAGAAGCAGGCAAAGGAAAAGTAGTTGTAAAGCTAACAGATGCTCCTTTCCCCATTGACCTTGTTGATAAGGCACTGGTAACTATCGACAAAATCGAAATCCGTTCAACAGCCAGCCTCAATGCCAATGAAGAGATTGAAAACAGTGCTTTTATCGTACTTTCAGAAGAAACCCAGACATTCAACCTGCTTGATTTAAGAAACGGTATTACTGCCGACTTACTTGCCATGAATATTGATACAGGATCTTATGATATGATCCGAATGCATGTGGTTGAAGGCAAGGTGATCCTAAAAGACGGCACTTCCCATACGTTGAAAGTTCCCGGTGGCAACAGCAGCGGCCTTAAGATCAAGATTGCTCCTGAGCTGGTCGTTGAAGGTGGAGTGACCAATGAAGTGCTGCTTGATTTTGATGTAAGCAAATCTTTTGTGATCCAGGGAAAAGTAAACACCCCAATCGACCTTAAGACCATTATCTTTAAACCTGTAGTACGTGCGGTGAGCCAGAAAATGAGTTCAAGCATTGCAGGTAAAGTGGTAGGTGTTACCGGAGCTCCGATAGCTGAAGCCTATGTCCAGGTTATCAACGCCGACACAGTCCTGACTTCCTCACTTACCAATGCATCAGGAGAATATGCCATGATCGGAATTCCTGTGGGAACTTATAAAATGGTTTGTGAAAAAGAAGGATTCAGCCCAGTAACGGTAGAAGGAGTGAAAGTGGAATTAAAGGGTAAAATCATTCAGAAATTTGAACTGCTCGCGGAATAATATACAGCAAAACAAACAATTATATTGGTGAAAATTCCCAAGTACACCCGTCCCTAAGAATGATTCATAGCCTGCACTTATTGCAGGCTATGTTTTTTTTATAAGCCATCCCTTTATCTCAAGGAAAAAGGCAAAAGTAAAAAGTTGTTTGCCATGAAACCTGAACACTGATCAAATGATTAAAATTCAAGGGTTAAA
>JACMKG010000439.1 GCA_014380255.1 Prolixibacteraceae bacterium
AATAATTTTTAAACCCTGCATTCAATCAAATGAAAGAAAGTATAACCGGGCGTTGGAATTCCATCCCTGAACGGGGATAGAATTCTGCCGGGTTAGATTAGGTTCAACACAATGGGTTGTTCAAGTATTAAAACAGAGGGGACACCTTGCTACCTTTTACCGCTTGCCTGTCCGGATGCTGCATCCCTTGGACTTTTCACATTAAAGACAATGGTGTTTCCATTAAACTGGTAATTTCCAGATGCAATGGTCAAGGAAGATACTCCCAGTTCTTTGGCTACCGTAGGATCAATGGTGATCGATTTTCTGATGCCATTTTCCTTAATGGCGAATTCATAGGCTCCCCGTTCATTTTTCCCGTTTTCCTGAATGCCTTTGGAAGTCGTGACGTAGAGTTTGCCGTCTTTTAATTCAGCGGTGCCCTGTACAACCTGTACATCTGTACCAGCGTTTACATCCGGGACTGAGCGAAGACTTCCGCCGATGGTAATACTGCAGATTCCTCTACCGGGGCCGCAATTTCCTTCCGGGGTATGCTTCCCAAATTCAATTTTCAAAGTGATGCCAATGGCTTGAGCATCCAAACTACTGATCCCAAATGCAAGGATCAATGCCAGCGTAACAAAAGATAATTTTTTCATAGAATTTAGTTTTGAGTATTGTTTGGTAATTAAATTTATAATATAAGACAAAGATGTCTTCTAATTGTTCGATGCCTAATTAGAAAATTATTTAATGGATAAAATACAGGATAAAAAGCTATAAGGAAGGAATAGATAAAAGGAGCAAGATGGAATATATCTAGACTTAATAAATATTAAATACCTATATATCAACATTATAAGCTGGTTTTTATTTTTCAGGGTAGTCTAATAGTTAGGTTGAAATAGTTGTAATGCGAAGTGCAAGTCAGTTTGTTGATATATGTTAATGATAAAATAATTCTAATTTGGAAAGATATAATTAGAAAAGTGTTGAAAGAATCCGATAGATTATAAAACAGAAGGGAGGATTGTAAATTACCATTATGGTTTTCAGTAAGTTGAAAGACAAATCTGCTATGCTCACAGGATAGCAGCCCTTTGAACTGTCTAGTAATGAACATGGTTTATGGAATTTTAAATCTGATCCTGATGGAAACTTTGAATATTAAACTATGCTCAACAACGGTTTGGCAAAAGGCCATCTGATCAATCCTCCTAAAACAATATAAAAGTTCCCAAATTGAGAATTGTTGTTATCTTTGTCATATGATTTCAAAGTAGATGGAAAGAATATTTGCAAAAAGCACATTACGGGAATTCTGGGAAGTGCATGCTGATTCAGAACAATACCTTAAAACCTGGTATGATACTGCAATGGATGCTGATTGGAAGAATCCCGCAGATGTAAAGCAAACGTATGCAAATGCAAGTATTCTAAAGGACAGTCGGATTGTTTTTAATATTAAAGGCAATTCCTACAGACTGGTAGCTAAATTTAATTTTGAAAAGCAATGGATATTTATTCGATTTATTGGAACTCATGCGGAATACGATAAAGTCGATGCAAATGCGATTTAAAAATAGTGGAATATGAATATAAAACCTATAAAAACAGACGCTGATTATAAAGATGCTTTGAAAAAATTGGAAGTGATCTTTGATGCAGCGGTTGGAACCCCTGAAAGTGATGAAGCTGACATTCTTGGGTTAATAATTGATGAATATGAAAAGAAGCATTATCGGATTGAAGCACCTGATCCAATTGAAGCGATTAAGATCAGAATGGAAGAGATGCATTTGAAGCAAGTTGACTTGATTGGTGCTATTGGAGGAAAAAGCAGGGTTTCCGAGGTTCTAAACAGAAAACGTAAACTTACAGTTGAGATGATTCGAAACTTACATCAAAGATTAAACCTATCGCCCAAGCTGTTAATACACGATTATCAATTGAAAAGATAGATATAACAATTGGAACACAGGGATTTAATCAACTAAGTCCTGAGAAATAGGGTTTGTATGATGTAAATCAATACTATTTTAAAAATACAGAAGGCACCTATGCTTATTTAATGTATGAATCCATGCCTACCAAAAAGGAACGGGCATCAGAGCTCAGGCTTAGTAATGGTGGATTTATTTGCACACATGGAGCGTATGACAATATTGACATTGAAAATAAAAATATGAAGCATAAGGTCATAAAAACAGCGCAAGAGTATCAATTGGCTTTAAAAAGACTCGAAGTCATTTTTGATGTTTAGCCTGAAACTGCTAATGGCGAAGAATTATTGGGCAATAAATTAAAGTTGTCCTTGGATATGATTCGCAAGATTAATAAACGGATGCATATTTCAACAGATGTATTAATCTAAGAGTATTAAATGACATCTGATTGCATACCCTATTTAGTTCACAGGTTATTAGTCATTTTAAAATGATCAATTGATCAACCCTATTCCACCCCAATCTCATCCCTAAATATCCATACTGGCTCACCTCTAATGGTGAGGCGTGGCAGTAATTTTACATTCAGGCATTTTATCGGCTTGACCAGAAATCGCCTACAATCGGCAACTTTATCATGCCGGCAAATGTTATGCACAAGTGGAAGGGACCGTTGAGTCCATTTGATAGAGAAGAAGGATTATTAGATTGAGATTGAAATAGGTTAGTTGCCTAAAGAAAACATGCAATACACCTCCGGGAAAAATTTGGCTATGTTGGTATTTGTCAACCAGGAAGTGATTAAATATGAAAGCTATGAAAGATAAGAAACCCAAGGGTGCTGCAAAAGACTTTCCTGTTGTTTGCGTAGGAGGTTCGGCGGGTGGTCTGGATGCCTATATCCGTTTACTGCAGAATATGCCGGCCGATATGGGTGTTGCTATTGTGATCGTCAATCATTTGAGAACGGTAGCTACGCTGCTCCACGAGATTTTGCCCCGCTATACAAAGATGCCGGTTGCACTTATCACTGAAAAACTGGACATTCAGCCCAATCGTGTGTATATTATTCCTGAACAGCGCGATTTGCATGTTCTGGAGGATGAGTTTCGCTTAAAGCCGATATCCAAGCCCAGGGGATGGCCCGATGTGATTACAGTTTTTCTGCGTTCTATAACCCAGAATTGGGACGGCAAACTTATTGCAGTCATTGTCTCTGGCTATGATGGTGATGGGGCAGCTGCGCTTTGCGGCATAAAAGAAGTCGGGGGCATTACCATTGCCCAGAGGCCCGACACTGCCGGGCAGCCGGACATGCCGATGAGCGCGATTGCAAGCGGGTATATAGATTTTATTCTGTCTCCTGAGGATATTGCCCGGGAAATTATACGGATTGCACACACTAGTGAAGTGGAACGTTAGTACTCATTTTTGTATGCTTGCTAGCAATTCGTATAAGCCAAATCGCAAAGCAAAAGTTGCAAAAGCCTGTAACGACATCACGTATTTTTGCCTGTTGAGAAGAGTCAGTTATCTCTTATAAATATAAATCAATTGACTATTGGCCATCATTCATTCCTCCCTTCTCTTATTCCACCGCAATCTCATCAATAAAGATCCAGGTTGGTTCTCCTTCACCGAGGTAGCCTGCCGGTACCGTGCCCACGTTGTGAGCTATTATTTTGACATAGCTGGCCGTTACCGGTACGATAGTGGCTGCATAGTTTTTTAACAGGATACTGGAAGAGGGGGAATCAGTCTCATTGTTCACTTCTGTTACCTTCTGGAACTGAATGCCATCGGATGAGACAAAGTATTCGATCTTCTGAGGGGAATAAATCCGGGCCCCGATATTAAGCAACGATCCCACTGAAATACGCTTTATCTCCACAGTATCTTTCAGGTCAACGATCACCTCCATTTGTTTGCCAAGCCATCCTTGCCACTGGGTGCTGGTATGCTCCGTGCTTCCGCGCACCCCGTTGGTCAGGGTAATCTCACCCGAGCCCGGGTAACTGTCATGAGGGGGCACCAGGTGTTTAACCGGTTTAAAGGAGGCTAAATTGATGTTGAAATACCGGGTCATGCTTTGTTCTGCTGGCTGCCCGTTGATAAAAGTGGCTGCCTTGAGGGCGGTGGTCCTGTTAATCACAAAAGGTTCAGCATAAATAGTGGATAGGGTAGTGGGTTCGCTCCCATCCAGGGTATAATGAATCTCGGCCCTGTCGAGTTCACTGCTGAGCCTGATTTCAATGTTTCTCTCATCGGGGTTCACAAAAGTGGTGGATGATACTTTGTAGGCGCTTTTGGCATAGTTGATCCCTGCCTGGTCGTATCGTTTCATAAACTGCTGAAGCCTGCGCGAGAAGTCTTCCCAGCTGCGCGTTTCCTTTGGGCTCCACAATACCTCAGCCATCGCTGCCAGGCGTGGGAAAGTCATGTACTCGGCATGTTTGATGTCACCTATGTATTCGGTCCACAGGTTGGCCTGTCCGCCCAGGATGTGTTTGGCAGCCTCGGGGCTTAAGCCTTCGGGCAGGGGATTGAAATTATACACTTTGCTCAATGGCAGGTAACCTCCAATGGCCAGAGGTTCCTGATCCTTGGGACCCTGGTAAAAGTCGATGTAGCAATAGTCGGTAGGGGTCATCACCACATCGTGACCCTCGTTGGCAGCTTCAATGCCTCCCTGAAATCCACGCCAGCTCATTACAGTAGCCTGTTCTGGCAGTCCCCCTTCAATGATCTCATCCCACCCAAGCAGGATCTTACCTTTGGAAGCGACGAACTTCTCGATGCGCTTGATGAAATAGCTCTGCAATTCACCCACATTCTTCAGGCCTTCGGTTTTGATACGCTTTTGGCACAACGGGCATTTTTCCCATTCCGTCTTGGTAGCCTCATCGCCCCCGATGTGGATGTATTTGGAAGGGAAAAGGTCAATCACTTCCGTCAGCACATCTTCCATGAACTGAAAGGTGGTATCCTTGCCCGCGCAAAGGATATCAGTAATGGGCCATACGCCTCCGGGCAATACGGTAAAAGGACCTCCTGTGCAAGAAAGGTGAGGGTAGGCGGCCAGTGCTGCAGTTACATGGGCAGGCATCTCGATTTCGGGCACAATGGTGATATAACGGCTCTGGGCATAGGCAATCATCTCCTTGAGGTCTTCCTGGGTGTAGAATCCCCCGTATGTGGCCTTTTCGCCCTCCTGCTGTTTGGGGCGCGAATTCCAGTGTTTGTCTTCATGATTTACCCGCCAGGCGCCTACTTCAGTAAGCCTGGGATATTTCTTGATCTCCATGCGCCATCCCTGGTCGTCGGTCAGGTGCAGATGAAGGGTGTTTATTTTATGAAGGGCCAGGTTGTCAATCATCCGCATCACCTCTTCCTTGGTGAAGAAATGGCGGGCCACATCGAACATATAACCGCGCCATTTGAAGGCGGGCTGGTCAGAGATGCTAATCTCGGGTACGATCCATTTTACGTTATCCTGTTTTATGGAGCTTTCAATTTCCAGGGGCATTAACTGGCGAAGGGTCTGCAGGGCATAGAAGAAGCCGGCCGGGCGTGCAGCCTCGATCTCGATACCCTGGGGCGATACATTCAGGCGGTAAGCTTCGGGTCCCATCATAGGCTCGGTTCTGAAATAGACCTGGTTGGCGCCTTCATCGCCTCCCACGATTGTTTTTAGTTTCCATCCCGAGGCCTTTTGCAGCCGATCGGCAAATTGCATGGCAATTATCTTCTGATCCACATTTTCAACCACCAGCTTGGTGCTCTTTTTGAATCGGAAGGAAGATTCACCCAGCATGATTTTCTGTGGTTGTGGAATAAGCGTAAGGTCACTTCCGGTAAAGGTTTTATCGGTTTTGCACCCTGGACATACAGATGCAACGGCCCAAATCAGCAAGGTGAATAATACTTTTTTCATCATTTGGTTGGTTAGTTTCCCTTCGTTTGGATCCACTTTGGGAAAGCAATTAATAATCACTTTCTAAAACTAAGCAAGTGATGCATTTTCAATTGCCAAGATAATATTTTATATCTAATTATGAAAGGGAATTTTATTTGCTGTTGGCTACTGGAAGCTGGCAGCTGGGAAAGACGTACTATGCAAGATAAGGCCATTCTTGCCAGCCGCCAGCTGCTAGAAGCCAGCGGCTTAACAGAGCGTTCCCAAGTATTTATTGTGGTTAAAAGCTATAAATTGTGCACATCCCAGTCCTGGCGGTCAAACTCCTCGTTGATGCAGTATTCAATCTTTTTCTCGTCAATGCAGTCTTTCAGAATATCCAGCACCCTGAAGTTGATGATGATCTGTTCGGCTTTCTTGTAAGGAATATGGGCTATACGGGCATACCTGCTTACCGAAATCTTCTCGTTGCTTTCCAGGTAATCCAAGAGCTTTTTCTCTGCTTCCGAATAGTTGATCAGGAT
>JACMKG010000079.1 GCA_014380255.1 Prolixibacteraceae bacterium
ATACGGATCCTTTTTGCTTTTGAGTAAAATGAGTATTCTTTTTATTCTCGTCAATCATTGGCTGAATCTATAAGATTAATGGTAATCTCATCCTGGTGCAGTTTGCTTTCTACAAATAACGCAAAGGGATTCAATGAGGGTATTTGCTTTGCCCGATTTGATTCCACGTTCCTTACCGGTGTCTGATTTAATAAAGATAAAGCCGTTTGTTCAATCAAATCTTTCCATTCTTTCTTAGTGGCAAAGACTCACTATTTCCAACCAATACCTTCATCCTGCCTGTTTTGTAGAGCTGTCTGTTTTTGTGATCAAGGTTATCCAAAACTAGAGCATTCATTCATAACACTTAATATCGTATCTACCGGTTGTCCATAGCTCGCCATGGAGAATATCAAGCTTAGGAAAAGAATGAAATATTCGTATTTCATCTTCATTTTAACCTTAGAATTTAATTGAATAACTAATGCCCGGTGTCGGGTTGATTTTCAAATCCTCTCCTTCCGAAGTAAGAGCAATAACTCCTAATCTGATATTTAATCCTTTCCAAACGTACCAACGGAAACCTGTTTCAAAGGCAAAGGCATTTTTGTTTTTGTATTCCCTTGTCGTTCCGCGCAGGTAAGATGCGCCAAGATAAAATGAGGATGGTGTTTCTTTTTTCCCAACCGGCAAAAACCAATAAGAGACTCCTGCTTTCATAAATTCGGTTGTTACACCACTGGTAAAGTTTGTAAGATAATAGCCTGCATGGACTGATAAATGATTTCGCTGATACTCAAATCCAATCGATGGATTTCTGAAACCGTTTATACTAATCTGGTTTTTTGGGAATTTACTTTGAGCGAAGACTGTACTGGTCGAAATAACGAGTAGTGCCATAATGGAAAGTTTTTGCATTGTTTTATTCTTTATGCAAAAATCCAATGATTGTGAAGGTATTCACTAGACAAATGTCTAAAAGTAGAGAATGCTAAAATCTATTTCTGAGTCGGCTCAGATGTCTTGGAGTTATGCCCAACATTGAAGCAATATATTGTAAAGGGACTTTTTGAAGAAGTTCAGGTTCTTCATTTAACAATTTTGTGTACCGTTGTTCTGATGTAAGCGTAATAAGGTCAAGCCTGCTTTTGTCAATACAACAAATTTGCCATTCAATCAGGTTAATATAAAAATCTTTGAACCCGGGCATTAGTTTTTGGAGCTCTGTTACATCTTTTTTTTTAACTATCCACAATGTCGAATTTGTCAATGCTTTTATATTCTCCCTGGCTGGTAGCTCCCTCAGGTAGCTCAACAAAGAAGCAACAAAAGTGTTCTCTAATGAAATGTAGGTAGTCCGTTCTTCGCCCTCATTTGTGGTTGAATAATATTGAAATTGCCCAATTTCCACGAACCCTATCTCTAAAGAAGTTTTTCCTTCTTTCACAAATAATTCGTCTTTTTGATACAAGGTTTTTTTAAAGCATCCTGCTATTCGTTCGCTGTTATATTTATCAAAACCCAAACTTTCAAAATATGATTTTAATATTTCCATACGTTGTCTGGTTTAGCTTAAAATAGCCTTTAGTTAAGTGACCAGATACTTAAGAATCTGGCGAAGTAGAAGGAGTTACATTTTTGATCTCTGAACCGTTTCTTATTTCTTCATTTCCCTTTCTCACGATCTGATCGCCGGCAGCAAGGTCACCAAAAATCTCTGTCCGCCCGTTCAACTCACGGCCACGGGTAACTGAGACCCATTCGGCTTTGTTGTTTCGCACCCGGATCACGAAAATCTTTTCCTGTGAATTTACAATCGCTGATGTTTCAATTACAAATGAACTGTCGCGGGCAGGCATCGGGATATCAACCTCGGCAATCATACCCGGCAAGAGCTTTTTTTGGGTATTTTTCACGTCCATCTCCACCCTTTCCGAGCGAAGTTTCGAATCAAGGGCTCCAGCCAGACGTGCGATCTTTGCCTTAAACTTTTCATCCGGCATTGCCCTCACAGTGAAAGTTACTTCATCAAGATTCCGCAGGTAGCCAGTATAAGCCTCGGGAACTGAAACTACAAGCCGCAGTTTATCCTGTTGTTGAATAGTGAACAATGGAAATTCTGAGCCTTTCCCAGACGGTCCTACATATGCACCGGGATTGATATTTCGGGTGGTGATAACGCCGCTGAAAGGGGCCCGGATCTGAAGATAGGATCTTGTAATTGTTACGCCCTTCAGGGCAGAACGGGCCGCTTCGAGCTGAGCCATGGCGGAATTTTTCCTGGCTGCAGCCTGCTCAAGATCATTCGGTGAAATAGTTCCCGGCGTTTTGCTCGTTTCGTATAATCTGTCGTAATTGGACTTGTTTGCATGGTAAATTGCCTCTTGTGATTTAACCATTGATTCTGAGGCGGCAAGCCGGGTGCTGATTTCGGGTGCATCCATGGTTGCAAGCAGTTGCCCCACTTTAACCTGGGTTCCAACATCAACAAAAAGCTTTTTCACATAGCTGACTTCCTTGGCATATAAATCTACCTGTTGAAAAGCAATCAACTCTCCAGGGGTGCGGAAAGAAGTAGATATTTTGTCTTTCCTCAGCGCTATTATTTCAATAGCAGGTTCAGCAGCTTCCGCTGGCACTTCATTTTCGGCCTTCGATTCCGAAGAACCGCAGGAGCTGCCAAGACTGGTTAGGATTAATGCTACCAACCCGACCTTTATAAAATCCAAAACGTTGTTCATGATTTGCAATTGTAATAAATATGTATTAAGCCTCTTTGCCCGCATAAAACCGGCTCTCCCTGTCTTCGGGGTCGAGCGAGACGGAAATAATGCTGGTATTTTTCTGAACCCATGAAAATATCAATGGAAGCACAATCAGTGTAACAAAAGTAGATGCAATTAATCCACCAATTACTGCCCGCGCCAGCGGCGACGCCTGGTCTCCTCCTTCTCCGAATCCCGCAGCCATCGG
>JACMKG010000440.1 GCA_014380255.1 Prolixibacteraceae bacterium
CATATGATGTTTCTTCAACGATTCGTATGAACTAGATAGTTTTATCTCACCGCTGGCAACCATGTCTTTCAGCACTTCTTTGAAGTAAAGGTTGATACGTGGCTCTACTTTAAAACCCAGATGGAAATCCACCCGGATCAGTGTTCCCGGTATAAACTGGTTAACCTCATAACTGAATGTATCCGGTTCATCCACCACATTTACGTGTAGCAGCCAATAGGTTTTGGCACGTTTGGGTTGCTTGTTAAAGATGGAATACATCACCTTGGATTCAATCTGGTAAAGCTCATTGGCTTTAATGATATAAACCAGGTTAGTTGATATGGGGGCAATTGTTTTGTCTTTGCTCAGATCTTCAAACAGGTGCAAATACTTGTTCACGTTCACAAAGCTGATATGACGGTTCTTGATGCGACGGCCAAAGAACCATCCGATCATCACGGCAAAGAAGACAAAGGCCAGTACAACGGAGAACCAACCACCTTCCCAGAACTTATGAAGGTTAGCTATCAGGAAGGATCCTTCGACAATAGCAAAAAGCATGGCCAGTAAAAAAAGAATATAAATGTTTACATTTTTCTGAAACAGGTAGTAAATCAATAGGATGGAAGTCATGATCATGGTAAAGGTGATCGACAATCCATAGGCGGCTTCCATATTGGAGGACTCCTCAAAGAAAAAGACGACAAAACAAACAGATATCCAAAGCAGCCAGTTGATAAATGGAATATAAACCTGCCCTTTGATGGTGGTGGGGTGCAATATCTTTATTTTTGGCCAGAAGTTCAAAGATACGGCTTCGCTAATCAGGGTATAAGAACCGGTGATCAATGCCTGGCTGGCAATTACAGAGGCGGCCGTTGCAATCAGGATACCAGGTAAAAGAAACCACTGAGGCATGATTGAATAGAAAGGATTTAAATCAGCAACCGACTGGGGATGGTTCATCAGCCAGGCCCCTTGTCCGAAGTAGTTAAGCAAAAGAGCGACTTTCACAAACATCCATGAAACGCGAATGTTTTTTATTCCGCAATGTCCCATATCTGAATACAAGGCTTCAGCGCCCGTAGTACAGAGGAATATAGCACCCAGTAAGATAAAACCTTTAGGGTAATTTACCAGAAAATCGTAAATATAATAAGGGTTTAAAGCACTGAGTATCTCAGGGTAAGTGGTTAATTGAACAAATCCAAGAACAGCAAGCATTCCAAACCAAACAACCATGATGGGTCCAAATGATTTTCCAATAAATTTTGAACCGAACTGCTGGAAAAAGAACAAGATAGTAATAATCACGATAACCACCGGAATGACAGGTATATTCGGGTTGATCAGCTTCAGCCCTTCAATGGAGGAAGTCACGGTGATTGAAGGGGTGATAACCCCATCGGCCAGTAAGGCGCTTCCCCCAATCATGGTTGCGATTGCAGCCCAGGTCGACTTCTTTTTCATCAGGGCAAACAAGGCAAAAATACCTCCTTCCCCATGGTTATCAGCTCTTAGGGTAATAAACACATATTTGAAGGTCGTTTGCAGGGTTAAGGTCCAGAAAACACAGGACAAGGCACCATATACCAACTGTTTGCTAAAATGGTCTGCTCCAGCGATGATCGCTTTGACTACATACAGAGGACTGGTACCAATATCACCAAAGACAATTCCTACAGTGATCAATAGCCCAGCCAGAGATACGTTACTGAGTTCTGAATGATGGTTCTTCTCCGGCATATCAACAAATAAAATTTGTATCTTTTCTTTTAAGGCTGCCAAAGGTAATTACAATTGAATTAATTGTGTACCGTTTACCAACTTCTCTTGATATAAATTCTTAATTTTTTAAGATATCAACGTTTCATGAGCTATAAGGTTAGTTATTTATATTACCCTGAGTTCGACTTAAGGAAATAAACACATAGGCACATAGAACACATAGAAAAACATCCGTCTGTTTTGGCAAAGTGGATAAACAGTCGCTCTATCCTTCAATCCGTCAGTCCTTAGAATAGTGCATTTTGAAGTTTTACTTTTATATATGCCTATAATTATACACACATACACACCTTACAGATTGCCTAATCTAAGAAATTGAGAGCTTAAATAGATAGTTTGGATAGCAGAAAGAGGCTGCAGACAAATGGCCCCAAGTAATCGGAGCAGGAAGGACTTCGATGATACACTAAATTAAATGATAGCTGCCTTGTTTTGCCAGTAGCCACATGCCAGTAGCTGGCAACCTGAGTAACATAGCTTGAAATTATTCTATGTGTTCTATGTGCCTATGTGTTTATTTCTGGTTTCTTACATCAAACTCACGTTATTAGGAGACATCTGTTTCAATTAGACTTTGAGCTTCAAAATATTATTGCGTCATTTGTGTAAAGAATTATATTAACGATCCTTTTGATTGATTTAAGAGAACTATAATTTGTTTATCTGAACTAATAACATAATCAACTACACCATCAAACTATGAAACGCATTTTATTAACTCTCATCGTTTTTTCTTTCTTCAGCATTCACATCTTTGGAAAGATCACTCTTCCATCCGTATTCACCGACAACATGGTTCTGCAGCAGAACTCCAATGTAGCCATCTGGGGATGGGCAGAACCTGCTGAAACAATCAGCATAGTGACCAGCTGGAACAACGACACGATCAAAGTGAAAACTGACAATACTGCGCGATGGAGCACTTCCATTAAAACTACAACGGCAGGAGGCCCATACTCGATCCAGCTATTGGGCAACGGAAAAGTACAGCTAAACAATGTGATGCTGGGCGAAGTATGGGTGTGCAGCGGCCAGTCGAATATGGAGATGAGTGTAAACTGGAAGCTGATAAATGGCGAAGAGGAAGCTGCTAATGCAACCAATCCCAATATCCGTATCTTCCATATACAGAAGATGGGAGCCGATTATCCCCAGCAGAACTGCAATGCTAGCTGGACTGAATCGACGCCTGAAACCATGCGTGCCACCAGTGCGGTAGGCTATTTCTTTGCCCGTGAGCTGCAACAGAAGCTCAATGTACCCGTGGGAATCATCGTTTCAGCATGGGGTGGCACACCGGCTGAAGTATGGATAGAGAAAAACCGGGTAATCAATGACCCATTGCTGAATAAAGATAAGACCACCAAGCAGTATGAATGGTGGCCTTCCGCACCGGGCACCCTATACAATTCGATGATTGCTCCATTAATTCCTTACGAAATTGCTGGTGCTATCTGGTATCAGGGTGAAGCTAATAGGGATAACTATCCGATTTACGCCTCGCTGATGAAGACAATGGTTGAAAACTGGCGCTCGGACTTTAAGAAGAACTTCCCGTTCTACCTTGTCCAGATTGCACCTTACACTTACGGTGCCAACAGTTATGCCGCTCACCTGCGCGAACAGCAGGAACTGGCTGCCAAAACGATCCCCAACAGTGGCATGGTGGTAATCTCCGATCTGGTGGACAATGTGAAGGATATCCACCCCAAGAACAAGCTCGATGTGGGCAAACGCCTGGCTGCAATGGCACTGGCAGAAACATACAAACAGAACGTAGGAGAATATAAGAGCCCTTCCTATGAGTCTATGAAAATCGAAAAGAATAAAATACGCCTTTCATTCAGCCATGCTTCCGAAGGTCTGAAAAGCACAGGTAAGACGCCTATGAAATTCATGCTTGCTGGCGAAGACAAGAATTTCGTACCTGCAACAGCGAAGATAGAAGGCAACCAGCTAATCGTTTCTTCTAAAGATGTAAACAACCCTGTAGCCGTGCGCTTCTGCTTTGATGACGCGTCTATGCCTGATGTTTTCAGCACTGCCGGTTTGCCCCTTGCCCCTTTCAGAACCGACCAGTGGTAACAACAGGCATAATGGATTGCAAGAGCAGCGAAAAGTGGTCAGTGGTCAAAAAACAGTAATCAGTGGCAGTGTTCAGTCCTTCAATCCATCAGTCTTTCAGTCCTTCAACCTTAACCTAAAACAACCTAATGATGAATAAAACAAAGAATGTAAAAAGGCCTTGGCATACGAGATCCTTTATCGTGATCCTGCTCGCAGCCCTTATAGGAGGTTCATGCAACTCTACAGATGATTTTTCTAACCGGGAATTGAACTTTGATGAGGAGTGGAAATTCTATCTTGGAGATGTTCAGGGCGCCGAGTCCATGGACTTTGACGACAGCCAGTGGCGCACGCTGGATCTTCCTCACGACTGGAGCATTGAAGATTTGCCTGCTGTCCGGGGAAAGAAGCAAATTGGGCCCTTTACAGAAGACAGTGAAGGCAAAGGATCAACCGGCCATGTAAAAGGCGGGACAGGCTGGTATCGAAAGACATTTACCTTGGATGAATCCACCACAAATAAGAAAGTGCAGATATGCTTTGATGGCGTTTACCGCGAATGCGATGTATGGATCAATGGCCAGCATCTGGGCTTTCATGCCTACGGCTACACGCCTTTCACCTTTAACCTTACGCCCCACTTGAAACCGGCAGGACAACAGAATGTCCTGAGCGTAAAGGTTAGCAATCCGGGTAAAAACAGCCGTTGGTACAGCGGATCAGGCATCTACCGCCCCGTTAAGCTACAGGTGACAAATCTGG
>JACMKG010000080.1 GCA_014380255.1 Prolixibacteraceae bacterium
AGATTAGAAAGTGGTTTTAGCTGAGGCTTAAAAAGTTTTTCCAGCTTTTCTTTCGGCATTCCGGTACCTGTATCTTCAACTTTGACCAGTATTTTTCCGTCCTGGATAATTGCAGAAACGTTTATAATTCCCATGGGGAGCGAATGTTTCAGAGCATTCGATACCAGGTTTTGTAGGATTGAAAGCAACATTTTTTTATCCGCAAAAACAGCAGTACCTCCCGGTACTTCATTCTGCAGGCTAATATTATTGACAGCAGCATGTTCGCTGAAGATATTGAATGCTTTCCGGATATAATTACTCAAGTCAAGCATGGAAGGAGAAAATACTTCAGAGGCGTATTTTATTCTTGCCCATTCAAGCAGGTAATCCAGCATATTCAATTCATCGGTGGAAGCCTGATAGAGGATATCGAGCATTTGTTTAATATCTGCATGGTTCATTTCATCGATATTCGATTTCAGGTGATCTGAAATTTCAATAATGGCAGCCAAAGGGCTTCTCAGGTCATGGGAAAGAATAGCCAGGATGTTTTCCTTATGGGTAATCAGGTCCTCCAGTTCTTTCATATGTTTGTTAATGGCATCTTCCGCTATCTTTTTCTCCGTTAGATCTCTAAGTATCTTTACAAATCCTATCAAATTCTCATTTGTATCTTTCAGTGGGAACATCTGTTCATAGGCATAAAATAAACTACCATCCCGTGTTACATGCCATCGGTTATTACTTGCTTTTCCTTCTTTTAACGCATTTTCCATCTCCAGGCAGGGAATGTTGTTATTTTTGTCTTCTTCGGTATAGATTATTTCACTAGGCCTGCCAATCACTTCATTCGATTTATAGCCGAACAACTTGGTAGAACCTGCACACCAACAATTAATTAAAAGATCTTTGTCCGTTGTGAAGATTGCATAATCTTGCAAACTTCCTACAACTAAACGGATGAATGTATCCGAAGAAATGTGCTTGTTATCGTTAAGCTTTATATCTTGATGCCTGTTATCCATAAGAATATCATTGAATACTAGTGTACTTCTATCCTAGAACAAAGGTGGAATGATGGATAAAAATAATTATTACACAATTCTGCTTAATAATTACATGATTAGACTTTTTTAAGATTTAATACACAGTGAATTAAGTATCTGTTACAGATGAAAGAAGATAAATGTGGTTGAAACAAGGAAAGTGCCTAAACAAAAAACTGTACATGTGATCCATAATTTTATTCTGAATACCCGAGAAATTCCTTTTTTTTGGCTGACACAATTTCCTGATATTTGTTATTGAATTTATTAGTATTTTTACTTAATATTAGTATCTTTATAGACTAACTTAATGATTTACTGACCATGAGCAGTGCTCCTAAATACACCGCCCTGTCTTTGTTGGAAAGGATTATTGAATATGTCAATATGACAAGTGATGAATCGGAATGGACTTTTGAAGAGCAAAAAGGTAATCCCCCGAGATATGCCAGGCTTCAGCAAATCCGATCTCTTATGGAAGCTTTTGTTCCAGAATTGAAGGCTACAGAAAATATTCGAAATAGCATTGTAAATTTTTTTGCCGGTAGTTTTATTACACGCCGGACCATAGGCGAATATTCATATTTACTGGGCCAAATACATCAAGCTATTAACGAGAGTCGATTCAGCGGTGTCAGGAAAAAAAATCTGGATGTACAGGATTTACAAACTAACTATTGCAATCTGATGGATTATTACCTGATGCTAAAAAACCTGTTGAATCACAATCATAGTGATATGGAGGTCAGTTATCCTAACGTGTTTTCTTATATCGTAACAGGTACAATTAGCAGGTCAATTTATTCGGAGGCAGAATCTCTCAGCAATTTGCTGGTTGAATTTATTGATCCTGGAAATCATGCCTATACTGAAGATGAATTGGTTGAGCAATATAATTATCCAGCTGTAGATTTACTGGATTTGGATATGCAATGGATGTGAGTCATCCTGCATTTCTTAAATGGTGATGATACAAACAAGCTTCATGCAGCCCTATGAATGCTTCATATCACTAATGTGCAGTCTGCAGGACAGATGATAAAAGAATGAAATATACCCAGATAATACTCTTCAGAGGGAGGGAAAATGCGAGACATGAGATGATTAAAAGGGGATGAATAGAATGATGCTTAAAGTAATCATGAATAAAAAAATGCCAGCTAAGAATACTAGCTGGCATTTTTTACTTAATAAGCTGAACTCTCTGAGTCAAATAGAATTTGGCATCCGGATTTCAGGGTTTTATTCATTCAGTGAATTACAGATTTTCTGATTGATTTCACGAACGCGCTTTTCATCAATTTTAATCACCTTACGGTCATAAGTTAGCAATCCGTTAACTTCACCTTCCACATCCGTAGTTTGAGTATAAACTCCGGCAGAAAAGCCTGCTTTAATCATTTGAAGTAAAGATTCGGCATATTTTACATACTCATCGGTAACTTCTTTAGAATTTTTAAACTGAACGTACCCCCAGTTTTTATCACTAGCCCACAGATGACCTTCAAGGGCAAGGCCTATTCCTCCGTATTCGCCCAACACTGTTGCGCGCTGTCCATCATATAAATACATGTCTGGGTCCGGATAATTGTGTAAATCAAGCATATCGCCCACAGGATAATGGTTTCCACCACTGGCAGGATTTACCAGGCGGCTTGGATCATGAGCTTTGGTCCATTCAACAATTTCAGCAGTCTTGAATTGGCCCCAGGCTTCATTAAAGGGCACCCAGGTAACAATGCAAGGATTGGAATACAGGTAATCCATGATTTCCTTCCACTCCTTGCGGTAGTTATTTTCTGATTCAACACTGCGTTTCAATTCATTCCCATCGAAGTAATGGTGGTTTTGCCATTGGGGTGAACGGTCGCCATTGGGCATATCCTGCCACACGAGGATTCCCAGCTGATCGCAATGGGTGTACCAACGGGCAGGCTCCACTTTTACGTGTTTGCGGATCATGTTAAATCCAAAATCCTTTGTTTTCTGGATGTCGTATCTCAGGGCCTCGTCGGTTGGCGCTGTATATAGGCCGTCGGGCCACCATCCCTGGTCAAGAGGGCCAAACTGGAAATACGGTTTGTTGTTCAGTTCAAGGCGTACAATGCCATTCTTATCGCGTTTGGTTGAAACTTTACGCATGGCAAAATAACTGTTTACCTGGTCGGTTACAATCCCATTGCTGATAAGGTTTACTTTCAGGGTATAGAGGAAAGGTGATTCAGGGCTCCAAAGTTTAGCGTTAGGAACTGAAATCTCCATTGTTTCAGTGGCGGAAGCTTTGGCTGTGGCAACTACATTGTTCCCATCCAACACTTTTACTTCAATCACATCGCCAAAACCAGTAGCCTTTGTATCAACCTTCACCGAAAGCTGACCTTTATCAATATCGGGAACAGCCCTGATTGTTTGAATGCTTTTAGCTGCAACAGGTTCCATCCATACAGTCTGCCAGATTCCCGTGACCGGGGTATACCAGATTCCATTGGGTTTACTGACCTGTTTTCCGCGAGGCTGATAGCCATTATCAGTGCCATCCCATACTTTTACAACCAACTTCTGGCTTGCAGACTTGTTTAAAAAAGGAGTAATGTCAAACGAAAAAGGAGTGTAACCACCTGTGTGAGTACCTATTTTAATGTCATTTACCCACACTTCCGCTTTCCAGTCTACAGCACCAAAGTGGAGCAATAAATTCTTACCCTTCCATTTGGCCGGAACTTCAAAAGTTCTTTTATACCAGACTTCATGATCACCCCCTACGGTTTTCATCACTCCTGATAGGCTTGATTCAACAGGGAAAGGAACCAATATCTGACCCTCAAATTGTGTGGGTTCAGCTAATCCGGCCTTGAGAATAGAATAATCCCAAAGGCCATTCAGGTTCATCCATTCGGTACGTTCCATAATTGGGCGGGGATATTCAGGCAATACATTGTTAACATCAATTCGTTCGGCCCAGGGAGTTTTGATCTTGTCTCCGGCAGGGCTCCATTGTGCAAAGGCCTGTGAAAGGACAAGGCACAATAGGATTAGAAAACTAAGTTTTTTCATTTTTTTTAGTAGTTGTTTTGAATGTTTGTAATATGATTAGAAATAATGTTCCATTTCATCGTCTACTTCATAGTACAACTTAATGGATAAATATGCTCATTGGATCAGCGTATTTTTATAAGATGAAGGAAAGATTCCCTTTATTCATTGGTAAAAGGATTCTGGTTTATATATTAAATTAATTTTGTGCCAATTGTAATTGATAATTAAAAATATAGAAGGCGTATTTTTTATTATGCAGCTGATATTTGTGTAATTAAATGATAGTAGTCTCTTTTATTATTAATTATTATACTACTTTCGGACTGTTGCAAATTACATTTATTTTCCTTTTAAATATCAAAAATGAATGCTTTTTGACTAAGATTGATATACATATAGACGGAAAGGTAATCGAGAGGTTTAGGAAGGGAGATATGGAAGCTTTTCGCTCGATCTATGAGGCTCATAGTAAATCCTTGTATCGTTTTGCATTTTCTTATCTGAAAGATTCTTTTGAAGCCGAAGAAATTATTCAGGATGTATTTCTGAAGGTTTGGGAAAAAAGAGATGAAGTTGATGGAGAAAAATCTTTTACCAGCTACCTGTATCGTATTACGGTCAATAAAGTATTCAATGAGTTGAAACACCGGGTTGTCAAAAAGAAATACGAAATGTATGCCTTAAGGCTTGATCCTGAAAGCACACATACACCCGAATCGTCGATCCAGTATAAGGAACTAAATACAAAAGTTGAGCACCTGTTGACACAACTTCATGAGCAACAGCGAAGAATATTTGTCATGAGCCGTTGGAATGGGTTATCAAATGCTGAGATTGCCCAAAATCTTAGCCTTTCCGTACGTACAGTTGAAAATCAGATTTACCGTGCTTCCAAGTTTATTAAACTCCATTTGAAAGACGAATATCCCTTAGAAATCCTTTTGATAGTATTTTCTGCCACTCATTGTTTATGACATCAAAAGACCTGCAAAATAGATCTTGCAGTTGATTCTATCATCTGTTTTGAAATTTCTCAAAAAAATATCATTGACCGTGTGAGTATTGTTTTATCCTAACTTGTATTACTCTTGGAATGAAAAATAACGAATGTTTACATATTGAATTTAATGCACTGCTTGAGAAATTTCATGCAGGGATTTGTAGCTTGGAAGAACTTCAGCAGCTGGAAGAAATGTTTTCAAACAACACTGTTTCAGAAAACATTAAAGATTTGATGTTTATGGAGGTTCCTGGCTTTAAAGCGCAAAATACGGTCGGTGATGCCGATTATGACAAATTGTATAAATCCATACAGGATACCATATTAGGACAGAAAAAGGCCAGCCGAACCATTAACCTTCGTTTGAATTTGCTTCGAATTGCTGCCGTCCTGTTACTTACTTTTATTCTGGGAGGAACTTTGTCGTACATGCTTTTCAGGAAAGATTCAAATAATACCCAAATGTTTTGTGAAGTAACAGCGCCTCTTGGTTCTACCTCTGAAATCGTTTTGCCTGATAATTCACGCATTTGGTTAAACGCTGGCAGTAAAATTAAGTATTCCACTTCTTTTAACCAAAACAACCGCTTGTTATACCTGGAAGGAGAAGGGTACTTTAAAGTGGCCAAAAATAAAGAACTCCCGTTTATTGTAAATGCTTACGGATTTGAAGTAAAAGCCATAGGTACTGAATTCAATATCAAAGCCTATAAAGAAGACGCGACTATTGAAACTACCATGGTGGAAGGGAAAATTGCTTTACAACATTCAAGTGAGAATATCCTTTCAGGTGTCTCACTGCTTCCCAATCAGAAAGCTACTTTCTACAAGTCCGAAGAAACTTTGACGGTAGAAGTCGTTAAAAGAATAGAAAAACAAAAAGAAGAAGTAAATTATATGCCTGATCATCGTTTGGTCATAGCTCCAATGATTGATCCTAAGCCAATCGTATCATGGAAAGAAAATCAATTGGTTATTGAGCGTAAACAGCTGGGCGAATTGGCAGAGATATTAAGACGCAAGTACGACTTTAACTTCGAATTCAAATCAGAAGACATCAAGCGGTTCAGGTTCTCTGGCACTCTGGAAGATGAAACTCTTCAGCAGGTAATGGATGTGATAAAGATTTCTTCGCCAATAGATTATACAATTGAAGGAAAAACAGTCATCATTGAACGTAACGAAACAAGAGCACACAAATTTGAAAAACTTTTAAAACAACAATAAAGATGAAGAAAAAAAACAGGGAATAGATTTTTGCCGAATCTACCCCTGTCAGTAAATAGTGTTAACCATTAATCAATGTCAGTTTTTGTGAAAAGAACCACTGGCATTGGAAGTCAAACATCTAATTTTTCAAATGTATGAAAAAAAATCTAATTGGATTAATTTTCCCTGGAAGGGGGAAGCTGAAAAAACTGTTTCTTATTATGAAGCTAACTACCATTTTTATCATCGCGTTAACCATGCAACTCAGTGCAACGGTTTATTCGCAGAGTACCAAATTTAGTTTGGACTTCAAGGATAAAACAGTACGTGAAGTTTTTAGCATGATTGAAAATCAAAGCCGGTTCCGGTTCTTCTTCAATGATGATTTTAAACTGATCGACGAAAAGGTCAACCTGAATGTTGCCGGCGTAAGTGTTGAAGAGATTCTTGACCAATTGTTTGTGAATTCAGAGATTAGCTATAAAGTTTTAACCAACGATTTAATTGTACTGACAGTTGGTGAAAATTCATCAATAGCCGATCAGGGCAAAACGGTAAGAGGAAAAGTAGTTGACCCTTCAGGGCTTCCATTACCTGGGGTTACCGTATATTTCAAAGGTACAACAGGTGGAACTATCACTAATCCGGATGGTACTTTTACTCTTCCTGTACCGGAAAATGGTAAAACACTGGTTTTTTCTTTTGTCGGAATGGGTACCAAAGAAGTCCCCATGGGTGATCAAACCAATTTCAATGTTACACTTGATGAAAGTTCAATTGGACTGGATGAAGTAATTGCTATTGGTTATGGTGTACAGAAGAAAGAATCAATAACAGGCGCTATAACAGGAGTAACTACGGAGGATCTGGAACGGGTGCATTCAAGCACTGTGAGTGCAGCACTGGCAGGTAAACTGGCAGGGGTTACGTTCCGTATGCCTGATGGACGTCCCGGTTCATCGGCCAATATCCAGATTCGTAACATGGGTAACCCTTTGTATGTAATCGATGGAATCCAGAAAGATGCCGGACACTTTAACAACATTTCACCCAATGATATTGCCAGTATTTCTGTATTGAAAGATGCTTCGGCAGCTATTTATGGGGTTCGTGCTGCCAACGGGGTTGTGGTAGTTACTACCAAACGTGGTAAACTGGGAACTAAAAACACCATTAACATTGACGCGTATACAGGATGGCAAAACTGGTCGCGTTTCCCATCAACCGTGGGTGCTTACGAATGGATGAACGGAAAAGCGGATGCGGAAATGAACCAGTTTGGCAAGACAGACATCACTGCAGCTGAACTGGAAAAATGGAAAGCAGGAACTGATCCGGCCTACCGCAGCTTTAACTGGTATGATTTTATTATCCAGCCCAATTCACCTCAGACTTCTATCAACGTGAACACTACGGGGGGTTCTGATAAAATCAATTACTATCTATCAGTAACTCGTGTGGATCAAAATTCAGTATTGGGCCGCGAATTCACCTTCGGACGTACCAATATTCAATCAAACATTGATGCCATAATCACCAAACGCCTGAAGGTAGGTGTCCAGATCAACGGACGTATCGAAACACGTGATAACCCGGGTGTTCCTGGAGGTGATGATTATTGGGCTCCTCGTTTTGCCTTGTTCCGCAACCGTCCAACTGAACGTCCTTTTGCCAATGACAATCCTGAGTATATCAACAATATCGGTCACATGGCTGAAAACTGGGGTTTACTTACCAAAGAGAATTCAGGCTACTGGACTGAAGACTGGAGAGTTTTGCATACCAA
>JACMKG010000441.1 GCA_014380255.1 Prolixibacteraceae bacterium
CTTGCAAAGGTCCGATATCCCTTTGCCTTGAAAACCCCGGGGGGGTGTCTCTGAAATCATAAGAAACGTTCGTATCAATGGAATATTAACATACAGGAGAATGACTACAAACAACTTTAACTAAATGAATAATAACCACATAGACACATAGAGCACATAGAATAGTTTTTAACTATGTGTACTATGCGCCTATGTGTTTCAAAAATTTAAATAGATGAAAGTGCAGGTCGCTCCCTCAAAATAAAGATTTACCAATCCCTGATCATCCTTCCGGCATTACCTGTATTTTGCCACCATTGGTAACTCAATAGTAACCCATTGGTAACCTTTCTGTAACCTCAGATACAGAAAGGTTACTGTTGAGTTACCAATGGGTATCTAAAGCAGACAAAATAAGACGAAAGGATAAGAAATATTAGACCTAAGACTTAAGACCAAAAAAAGTAAAGATGAGTGCAACAATGCTTTGCGCCACAGCGATTAAAAAGCAGTGGTATTCGGAAGATTTAAAACCTGCCACCAAAACACCAATGCACCAAATCTCACCAAGCTTAAATTGCTCATTTGGTGAAGTTTGGTGCATTGGTGTATTGGTGGCAGATTGATCCTAATATTTAACAGATACTACTTTCCTCGTGCCTTCATAATTTCCATAATGGTATAAATCAGTATTTTAAAATCGACATACAGGGATATATTTTTCAGGTATACCATGTCATACTGAAGTCGTTCAACCATCTCATCCACACTGGAAGCATAGCCATATTTCACCTGGCCGTAAGACGTAATGCCGGGCCTTACTTTTTGCAGATGGGTCACATAGGGAGCTGTTTTTGCAATCTGTTCAATAAAATATTTCCTTTCAGGGCGAGGTCCGACCAGTGACATCTCGCCCCAAAGCACATTTACAAATTGAGGAATCTCGTCCAGGTGTGTACGCCGTAAAAACTGCCCAATACTCGTTATCCGGCCATCATTTGTACTGGAAAGCAATGGCCCGTTAGTTTCAGCATCCTGAACCATGGTACGAAACTTAAAGATAGTAAACGGTTTCCCAAATTTACCCACTCGTTCCTGGTTATAAAAAACAGGCCCTTTCGAGGTAGTTTTAATGATAATAGCCAGGATTATAAACACAGGTGAAAAGACAATCAGCGCCAGCAAGGAGATTACCACATCAAGCAACCGTTTAACATTTTCCTGCCACACAGGCATCAGTCCATTGGATATTATCAATAAAGGTGTGCTGAAAATAGTACTTGTCTTAGCTTGATTGGACAGAATATCGAATAAATCAGGAACCCCCCAAACCGTATGAACGCGATTTTCAAGAATGGTAAGTATTTCGCTGAGTAACTTATGTTCTGAAGATTCAATGGCGATGATTATTTCCTCTACCTGGTACTCGTTAATTATCTTCTGCAGATTTTTATAGCTGCCCAGGTTAGGGGTATATTTTCCCAATGGATAAGATTCTTGTTCATCAATGGTCAGAAATCCAATAACCTTATGACCTATCGGCCGTCTTTGAACTAGCATATCTTCAACAATATGAACCGCTTTTTCATTGCCCCCAATAATGATTGTATTGAATCCAATGATCCTGCGGTGAATACGGTGAATGGTACGGGTTGTAAGGATTAACCGAAATAGGTAGGTGAAACCAAAATGCAGGCTTAAAAGCGTAAAATACAGATTGTAGTATTTCGTGTAGTCACTTATCGAATCATTGAGAAGCAGCAGAAAAAAGATAATGGTGACGCCAATAACAGAAGTAATGAATGTTTTTCCAAATTCAAGCAAGCGCGATTTACGGTATATATAGGAATACTGCCCGGTAATATAGTAAATGGTAATCCAAAAAATGGGAATAAAAATTAAGGCCAGAAAATACTGCTCGGTGAACTCCAAGGGAATTTCGATCCCAAATTTCAACGGCTCAATGTATTTTTTCCTGTAAAAGTAGAACAATGTCCAACTGAGCATTGCTGCAATTATATCGCATACCAGGTATCTGGCTACTTGTAAGTTTTTATTCATCGCGAGTGAATTGGGTCCTCAGGTATTCACGTAACAACGAATATGACAGAAAAAAATTGTGTCAAAAAGGTTATTTTATCTTAAATAATCTTAAAACAAGATATCATTGAAGCGCAAATGCTCTCGGATGTCATCTAAAATACGCACCCCATTCAATAGGTTATCGAACGAATTGACCGGTTTATCTTGCAGATGGATTATCTTTATGAAATTGCAAATAGCAATATATTCCTGATTGATATCCGGATAAGCATTGTAAAGTGGCTGATCAAAGTCAAACTTGATGCGCCCTGACGGACTAAAGATTTCACAATAACCCGAGCTTTTCTCTATCGTAACTGTCAGATTCACTACTGAGCTGTTTTCATATTCAACGCGCATACTTACAACTAACTGTCCCATAGCATCATTTAACCCAAACACTTCTGTTTTTTTATAGTTGTTTTGAACCACCCGATTCAGGGCCGTGAGCAAAAGCAGCAATTCATTGGAAGGCTTAAGGGATGAACCCTCGAAAGAGGTTCTTAGATTGATTAGAACAGGCTTTTCATGCTTTTTAATAAGAGAGTCAAAAGGAGGGATAAAATCAAATGGATTGTAGATGTAATTCACAATTCCCGCTTCCTTTTCCAAATCAATTAGTTCTTTAATTTCTCTTAGACTGAACGGAGGGATGGCTTTCAGGTAGATGTGTTTACTTTTTCGCAGGATCAACCTGATTAAATCACTGCTGATGCTTTTATCGTTCATAACCAATATGGCATCCGAAGTCCGCATCAATTCCACAGGGCTATAAAACTCCTTGAATCCTTCAGGAACAGTCATATCACCCGAAAAATAAACTCCTACAACAGTTACTTCAGGTATATTTCTAATCATTCTTACAAGTTCCGGACTGCTGGTTCGGTCACCAAAAATGCCTAGTTTTATCATGCACACAAAATAAGAATAGTTTAAATTTACGTAATATTGTTTCATTAAATACTTTTCAACGTCGATTGTTAATAATCTTTGGTTTTGCAGGCTTGTTTAAGTGTGTAATTAGCTAATTTTGACAAAAAGAATAGTCTATGGATTTTCAGGATACATTACGTCATCAGGGTTTAAGGAAGAGAATGGTGGAAGGTATTCGTATCAAAGGTATTAAAGACGAGAAAGTATTGGAGGCGATGGGGAAAGTTCCGCGACACCTATTCATGGATAGCAGCTTTCTTCAGTTTGCTTACAAAGACCAGGCATTCCCTATAGGAGCAGGACAAACCATCAGTCAGCCATTCACTGTGGCTATGCAAACGCAGTTGCTGCAGGTTGAACGCCTGGATAAGATTCTCGAGATAGGTACTGGCAGCGGATACCAGGCGGCAGTTCTGCTGGAAATGGGAGCTACCGTTTATACCATTGAGCGGCAACGCGAATTGTTTCTAAAAGTACAATCCATCCTGCCGCAAATTGGTTACCACCCCAAATTCTTTTATGGCGACGGCTATAAAGGGTTGCCAACTTATGGCCCTTTTGATAAGATTATTGTTACGGCCGGTGCTCCGGTGATTCCTGAAGAATTACTTGCTCAGTTGAAAGTGGGAGGCCGCATGGTGCTACCCATGGGTCCCCGCGAAAAGCAAACCATGTATGTGCTGGTAAAAACCAGCGATACCGAATACTATAAAGAAGCACACGGATCGTATACCTTTGTACCCATGCTGAAGGGAACCGACAAATGAAACAATTGACAATTAGACGATTTACAATTGACGATTTATGCTCATACCAAAGCTCTTTTGCTAATCGCAGGTCAACATTTGCAGGCTGCCACAAATAGTAAATTGTAAATTGTCTAATCGTAAATATTTTAATAAATAAATTCACACGATGATACAAATTAAGAAGTTCACTTTCAATCCGGTTCAGGAAAATACCTTTGTACTATATGATGAAACGCTTGAATGCGTTCTAATAGATCCCGGATGTTATTCCGCAAAAGAAAGGCA
>JACMKG010000081.1 GCA_014380255.1 Prolixibacteraceae bacterium
ATATTCATCCCACTTGCGCGCTTCGGTAGCTGTCCAGCCAATCTCGGCATATCCGGGTAAGCGTGGAAAGAGAAGATATTCAGCCTCATCCATATTGGAGACAGTCTCACTCCAAAGCGGGGCTTCAATGCCGATGATGTTTTCTCTTTTGATTTCGGGCACCAAATTGGCAGGGTCCCAGTTGTAGGCCTGGTCCACTTCAATATAAGCAGCCCAGTGCAGTCCGTACGTGCTCAGGGAATCATACTGCATGTCGATATAGGCATTTTTGGAAGGTGACATCAGCACCTTGGCGCCTTGCTGAACCCCTTTGATGGCATTTTCAGCCTTGGCCCAATACTGAACCACGCTGTTGGGTTTTAACGTGGCCAGGGCAATTTCATCCCATCCAAGCACTTGTTTGCCGTGCGAGATGACAATATCCTGCACCCGGTTAACAAAGGGAATGTAATCCTCGATAGCGGTCGAATGCGACTCATCACCACCGATATGGATATAAGGGCCAGGGGTCAGGGCTGCCAGTTCACGAATGACATCATCCACGAATTTGTAAGTAAGTTCCTTGTGCGTGTCCAGGGTCGAAAAGCCTACATCTACTCCGGTATACAGTTCAGCTTTCTTGCCCGCTATATTCAGTTCAGGATAGGAAGCAAGGGCGGCATTGGTATGGCCTGGCATATCGATCTCGGGGATGATGGTGATAAATCGTTCCTGGGCATATTTTACAATGTCTGAATATTCATCCTGGGTATAGAATCCACCAACTCCGCCGCCCACTTCGGTTTTACCTCCATAGGCCGTCAGGTTTGGCCATGACTTGATTTCAATTCGCCATCCCTGGTCATCTGACAGGTGAAGGTGCAGCACGTTCATTTTATACAAAGCCAGCCGGTCAAGGTAGGTTTTTACTTCATCCACAGTAAAGAAATGGCGAGCCACATCCAGCATAGCCCCACGATAGCCGTATACGGGGTAATCACGAATGGTTCCAGTGGACAGTTTCCAAGGGCCTTGTTCTGCATTGGCCGATTCAACCTTGGCTGGCAACAGTTGGCGAATAGTCTGAACACCATAGAACAGACCGGCAGGTTTACCAGCTTTTAGTTCCACTTTATCTTCCGTGATAATCAGCTCATAACCTTCATCCCCCAGTTCAGTATCGCCTTCAACCAGTGACAAATAAATATGGCCATTGGAAGCAGCATCGGCGCTTGTCTTCACCTCAAAGCCCAACCCGGTTGAAGGGTTCAGCTTAGCGGCCAGGTATTGCCCTACCTGCAGGGCTTCGGCAGACTCACCCTGAACATATATAACAGTCTGATCATTCATACAGAACGACTCTCCTGTTCCATTGACAGATACAGGTTTTGGAATAATGCTTTCCTTGGCAAGGTTACTCGGCTCACAAGCCATTTGACTGAACAGAACTGTCAGAATCAGAAATGCCCAACCAACACGTTGACTTTTTAGTTGTTTCATGATTTGAATTGGTTTAATTATATATGGGTATTGTTTCATTCTACCATTTTTAAAATTCTTGTTTTCTTTCCAAACCTTAAGTTAATCAAAACAAGGGCAAAACAAGAACCTACAATTACAAAAGCCCCTGCCATTTCAATAGAAGTAAACTGTTCGTGAAAAATCAGCCAACCCGAAAGTAAATTAAACACAGGAACCATTGATTGCAGCAGTGAACCGGTGGCTACATTCACGTATTTATACCCTTCAGTCATGAACAACTGTCCGATGGTAGCTACAACGCCCACTAAGATAAGCAAAAGCAATTCATTTATACTGCCCTTGGCCTGTGTAGCCCCTGAAGGGATGAGAAACATCCAGAAACCAACAATGCATTGAGAAAAGAAAATAGCGTACGAATTGTCCCTGTCGTGCAGTTTTTTTACAAATACTACGGCCAGTCCGGTAGTTACCGAGCCTGCAATGGCAATCAGCTCATAAATACCCATCCCGGCCAGTGACCCTTTACCACCCACGGAAAGCAGGATCAAACCGGCAAAAGAAATAAGAATGACTATAAATTTGAGGGGTTCCACCTTTTCCTTCAGGATCATCATGCTGAACAGGGTGGCAAAAATGGGGTAGGAATATATGTAGACGGATCCTTTTCCAACGCCAAGTTTGAGGATGGCCAGGTAGAAAAGGTAAACGGCTATACCGCCTACAAAGCCACGCCAGAAAAGGTTTTTCTTGTCGTTAAAGCGAAGATCAATGACACCGAACAGATGAAGCATTCCTATAATTCCCGTTCCAATGGCAAAACGAAAGAAGGTGGTCTGATAGCTTGATACATTGGGAATTATCTTAACCAGGACGGCCATCAGTGCAAAGAAGACCACAGAGCCCAGTGTTAAAAGAATTCCTTTTAAATGATCCGACATGCTTAAGATTAAGATTTAGTTTGCCAAAACTAATGATAATCTTAAGAATTACTAATGACAATTGACAGCCAAGAGGTAAGGCCAAGTTATAATTTGAAGTAATTCTGTAAAGCAATGAGGATTACCGGGGATGTAATTGAAGAGTTAAAATCTGCATTGATAATTCAGTCCAGATTATTTTGACCATTTATCAATCATTGATTTAACATCTTCGTTTGATACTACCATCCCAATTTCTGATTGATGGAGTCCTTCCTCCACTTTCTCTACAAAAATCAACTGTTCGATCAGCTGATCAATTGTAAAGGAGTCAGGAAGATTTTCAATCGTTCTGTTTATTTTGTCTTTTGTAAGCATCGTTCATTCTTTTTACAAATGTACAAAAAGCATTTACAGAAATTAAAAGAACTGATACTTCTCCAGAATATCTCTCTGAATAATAAAAAACCCCCGCTTTTCGGCGAGGGTTGTGAATCTCTATTCTTCAGTAATTACGATCTTTTCAATTACATCGCCTTGGCGGATGGCATCAATCACTTCCAGGCCTTCATATACCTTGCCAAAGCAGGTATGCTGACGGTCCAAGTGAGCCGTATTGCGTCGGCTGTGGCAGATAAAGAACTGTGAACCACCTGTATTTCTTCCTGCATGGGCCATTGACAATACCCCACGGTCGTGAAACTGGTTTTCTCCATCCAGCTCACATTTGATTTTGTAACCCGGGCC
>JACMKG010000442.1 GCA_014380255.1 Prolixibacteraceae bacterium
ACCGTTGAATTGTTGGAAAACGCCTTCAATGTCTGTAAGGTATTTCAGTGTATGGGCCTCATGGGGTACCACATCCTGGTCTTTAAAATCACCCAGTTCAATGACAAAGTTCACCTTTTCGCGGTTCATCACATCCACACATTCCTGCACCTTGGCCAACGACTGGCGATAAAAGCGGTCTCCCGAGGGTTCACGATCGGCATAATGAACATCTGAAAGCATACCAAAGCGGATTACAGGCTTTGGGGCATGCATGGCTCCTATTGTCGGGGAAATCAATATCCCGGCTGCGGTGGTGCCGGTCATGACAAGAAACTTTCTTCTGGATAAAGTCAAGCGATTCATTGGTCAGTGTTATAAAAGGTTGATCAAATATAGGCATTTCGTGCATTGCTTTTATTCATTTATTGATTTTGAAATGCAACCGATTGCATTTGTAATTAATCGTTTGTTTTGTTAAGTTTGGCGTTGTCTCTCAACCATGGATGAGCGAACCATCCAATGGACCTTTTAGGAGAGTGAAGAGGAATAATTAAGTGCTTTTTTCAACATAAATGCTAACCCATTTCCGAAGTGATGCACTCCTTCCGAAAAAGGGAAATAAGCTTTCCCGGTGATATGAGCTAGCATATTTGAAGGCAGTGGCTTGCTTGATTATTAGGAAGTTGTTATGGTAAAGGAACAAAAACTGTATAGATATACGATTAACTAACTTAAACACTTTAAATGAAAAGAAGACTACACTTTTCTTTTTATGTTCAGCCTCGAAATAATCAAAAAACTAAACCTATGAAAAAACACTTCGCCTTTGTGGTATTGTCCTTTTTGTTCGCCTGTTTATCAGCACAGGCCCAGATGGCTCCTGCTCCTGCCGATGTGGTTCGCAAAATTGCGGATAACGTATTGGAAAATACCTCTTTTAAATTCATAAATAAAGAAACCGGAGAGACCTATACCAACACCAAAGACCTGGCCTATTCTCCGCAGGTAAGAAATGAAAGCCCGTACAACACCTGGGAATACTGGAACGGCGTGCTTTCAGTGGCTATGGTACAACTGGGCCAGATTCTGAATGAGCCGAAATACATTGAATATTCGAAACACAACTATGATTTTATCTTCAGTAACCTCGACTATTTTAAAAAGCAATACGATCAGAATGTAAAGAAATCATCCTACACCGAATTCTTCCGCCTGGGTAAACTGGACGATTGCGGTGCGATGGCTGCCGGGTTGGCTGATGTATACGCTTTTGACAAGAAGCCTGAATACATGGATTATCTCAACAGGGTTGGAAACTATATCCTTACCAAACAGGAAAAACTCTCTGATCAGACTCTTTGCAGACCTGTTCCCCGTGTATATACCATCTGGGCCGACGACCTTTACATGAGCATTCCTTATCTGGCCAGAATGGGAAAACTCACCGGAGATAACAAATACTATGACTTTGCCATTCAGCAGGTAGAGAATTTCGGCAAATACTTATACAATCCTTCCAATGGATTGTACTATCACTGCTGGTACAGCGATGTGAGTTTAAATGGAGTGGCGCATTGGGGCAGATGTAACGGATGGGTCATGATGGCAACGGCTGAATTGCTTAATATCTTACCTGAAGATCATCCCAAACGCGCAGAGATGATACGCATGCTGTTGCGTCAGATCGTTGGGGTATCACGCTACCAGGATACCTCCGGGCTGTGGCATCAGGTGCTCGATAAACCGGATTCATACCTCGAGTCCTCCTGCACGGCCATGTTTGTGTATTCCATAGCCAAAGCGGTGAATAAGGGCTGGATCGATCCAAGGTACATGAGCATAGCTAACAATGGATGGAAGGGCCTGTCTACCAAAATACAGGCCGATGGCCAGGTGCAGGATATCTGCATCGGCACCGGGATCAGCGAAG
>JACMKG010000443.1 GCA_014380255.1 Prolixibacteraceae bacterium
ATCACGTGCGTCAGTTCAGTTACATCCAATCCGCGAGCAGCCACGTCAGTTGCAATCAACATCTGTAGTTGTTTGCCACGGAATCGTGCCATTACACCGTCACGTTGAGACTGCGAAAGATCGCCGTGCAAAGCGTCGGCATTGTATCCGTCGGCCATAAACTGTTCAGCAACGTCGCGCGTTTCCATTCTGGTGCGGCAGAAAACAATCGCATAACAGTCTGGATAATTGTCAGCAATACGTTTCAGTGTTTCATATTTGTCTTTTGCATGAACCATGTAATAGTGGTGATCCACGTTTTCGGCTCCTGCATTTCTCTTTCCTACTGAAATTTCAATGGCATCATGAAGGTATTTAGACTTCATGGAGGCAATTTCTGTTGGCATGGTAGCCGAGAAAAGCAAAGTTTGTTTTTCCTTGGGAGTGGTAGACAAAATTGCGTCCAATTCTTCCTTGAATCCCATGGTGAGCATTTCGTCGGCCTCATCCAAAATCAGCCACCGGATGGCAGAAATGTTGAGTAATTTTCGGCGGATCAAATCATGCACTCGGCCTGGAGTCCCAACAACAACCTGGCCTCCGGATTTGAGTTCCCTGATTTGTTTGGTAATGTCAGCCCCACCATATACAGGGATGGTCCTGAAGCCGGGAATGAATTTCGAATACTTGTCCATGTCCCTGGTGATTTGTAAACACAGCTCACGGGTAGGACATAAAATCAAGGTCTGTACTTGCTTGATTTCCATGGATGTATTGTTGATAACAGGTAGACCAAACGCGGCCGTCTTACCGGTTCCGGTTTGTGCCAATGCTACTAAGTCCTGTGTAGATGAAATCAGGTGCGAGATAGTTGCTTCCTGAATAGGCGTAGGGTTTTCAAATCCCATTTCAGCGATCGCCTTTAAGATTTCCGGCTTAAGGCCAGTTTCTTCAAATGTCATATTATTTCCTTTAAAATTATGAATCAGCAAAACACTGATTCTTGTTTATGATAGGAGACAGTTAGATGCTCCTGCCATAAACCAGGCAAAAAGGAAATTAACCGACCCCTAAATTATGGGCGCAAAGATAATCTAATTTTCTGAAATAAAGCAGTTTGGTTTTTAAGCACCCATTTGAAGTGATTGTTTTAACAAAAAAACAACATTAAATTATGCTGAATAACGGTACGGCAACGAGATCTCGTGGCCCTACATAATCAGGCTCCCTTGATCATCATATTCCCAGATAGATGCCCAGGCAATTTCCCAATGATGTCCATCCGGATCTTCAAAATAACAATCGTATCCACCCCAGAAAGTATCACGCGGTTCGATTAATGCTTTAGCTCCGCATTCCAGTGCTTTACGAAAGGTGGCATCTACTTCTTCCTTGGAACTTAACGTCATTCCCAGTGAAACGCCTGAGAAGCCTGAACGCCCGGCAGGCAATCCTGCATCTTCCGCCAGCAGCTCCATGGGATACAGGCTAAAGATAATACCGCAATGCGAGAAGAACACAATCTGATCACTACTCCCCCGGGCTGGCAGCCATCCAAAAGCATTCGTATAAAACTGACGGGACCTGGGCAGATCCGACACTCCAATGGTTACGATGTTTAGACGAGGTTTCATAGCATGAGTTTTAAGGTTTCAAATTCAAAAGTTTCAAGGATTGCCGCAAAAGATCTTATGGCCTTAAAGCCTGCACAAATGATAAAACTCTTTTAATTCAGCTTTTCTTTCCTTGGGGAGATGGTGCCACCGGATGCCCTGTACGGCGCCTTCCAAGCCCTGCAGCATGCTCAGACAAGCCGTTGGGTCGATGGTCCGGATGCGGATAAAAGCCTGTTCGCTTCCAATTTCCAACAATTCTTTGGGTGTGGTAATGCCTGCCTGAATAAGTTTTTCGGCTACTGTCTTGCCGATATTGGGCAGTTGGGTGAGATGATTCAACTGATCCATAGCTGATGTTTAATTGAAAATGCAATATTGTATATTGCGAAGATAAATAATTCTTAAAGATATGAGCAAATAAATATTTATGGCTTCAATGGAAGCCAATTTATCTAATGTTTGTTAACAGGATCATTTTTAGCATGATTCTGCTTTTCTGTCGGAACAATTTTTAGTTATTTTATGCTGAATTCGTAACTTACTACTTGTAATGGGTAAATCGTGTATACTTTTTTGCCACTGTGGCGGTGATATTATTCCTTCAGAGAAATCAAGCCAGATCAAAGCAATGTTGGAATGCTTTGATGCAGACCTTTATGTGCTGGAGGATTTCTGTGGAATTGTGATGGGCAGGAAAGATTTTATCCAGTCCATCGATCAGAACTATGAACGTAAAGTGATGATAGCCTGCTATCCACGGGCGATCAATAACCTGCTGGCTCAAAACAACCTTCAGCTATCGGGATTGGAAGTGCTTAACTTCAGGGATCTTACAGTAGAGGCCATTGAATCGAAACTGAAGAGTGAATTCCAACTAGGGGAGAAAAAGCCCTTCGAAACCATTAAAAGTGAATTGGATGTACCGGCTTGGTATCCGGTAATCGATGAGGCCTTATGCAGCAATTGTGGTAAGTGCTTCAAATTCTGTCTGTTTGGCGTCTATTCCTTTAAAGACAAGAAACTCAATGTCATAAAACCGTTGGCCTGCAAGAACAATTGTCCAGCCTGTGGCCGTAATTGCCCGACTTCAGCCATTATTTTCCCCCGGTTGAAGGAAGGTGGGGTACTTGCTGGTGCA